>JAEYOT010000789.1 GCA_023411445.1 Pseudomonadota bacterium | reverse complement strand
GTACGGCGGGGGTGCGGTGCGCGGCGGCGCCGGGCGCGACGGCGCGGGCGTCAACGTGCGCCCTCGGAGCGGAGCCGGCTTGGGTGGAGGCGGCGGCAAACGCACCAATTGCGCGAGCGTGTCGGAGCTCATCTGCTTCGTGATGGTCTCGTCGTGCGCGAGCGCTGCGGGAGCTTCCTCTTCTTCGTCCTCGTCCTCGAGCCCTGCCACCAAGCCGAGCCGCTCCCACGTCTTCATGCCGGTCTTCCAAACCAGCGTGGAAGCGTCGACCAAGCTCAGACGAAACGCGTCGTCGAGCTGCTCGACGTTCATGCGCTTCATGTCGTCCGACGCGACGAGGACGTGCCAAATGTCTTGGTCCGCAAAAGAAGCCGTCACGGTTCCCTCCGAGGGCTCGAGTGGTTCCTCAGAGTAACACTATGCAGCTCGCACGCCGACCCAACAAAGGACGCTGGCGCCCGTTCGCATGACGCCGCGATTTTACACGGGCAATCGGCTGGAAACGCGCGAGACCTACTGACGCTCGGAGCCCGAACGGATGCCGCTCTCGTAGCGAGCGTGCGGATCCGCGCCGATCAGCACGAGGGTAGCGTCGTCGCGCGCGAAGCGACCGGACTCGGAGAGACGGCTGGCGAGCAGATCGTAGAGCGCGTCGGGCGCTTCACCGCTGAGCGTGAGACCGTGCTGGTCGAGCTCGAGCTCACGCGCCAGCCGCACGACGGCGTCCGGGCTAGCCGAGCCGGCGGTGAAACCATCCGACACGGCCATCCAGGTCGAGCCCCACACCAGCGGTACGATCTCTACCGGCGGCGGCGCCATCGTGGTGGACGTGAGCGGCGGTGACGAGGGAGCGTGCACCGTGATGTTGCCACCAGGGTGCACGCAGGCGAGCGGCGGCATCCCGGCGGTCGTGATCTCGGCGCGAGCTTCAGCGACGGCGCAGCGCATCAGCGTGGCGCGCAGCTCCGTGCCTGGAAACTCGAACAGCGTGCGGACGAGGTCCAGCATCATGGCGTGGAGCGGGGTGCGCTCCGTGATGCCTTGGGCCGCCTTCTGCAAGAGCAGCTTGCCGATGTGGCTCGGCTTGGCGCGGGTGCTGGCGATGTCGAGCAGGACGACGCCGACGTCACCGCCCGGGCCGCCCACGACGTCGAAGCAGTCGCTCTCACGCGGCCCTTGCAGCGTGTCGCCGGTGATGCGGAGCAACCCGCGCTGGACGGGCAGTTTCAGGGCTTCGGACTTGCGGAACGCGGCGGCCACGGCCCCCTTCTGCGAAACGCGTTCCCAGCCCGCCGGCGGACGCTGCGGCACGAGATCCGGGCACAAAGCTATCTGATCTCGCGGAGTTATCTAAGTTCTCGTGTTGCTGGAATGCCCTGTCGCTGCACGCGCTGAGTCTCACGCTGAGCAGCTCGGACGATGGCGTCTAAACCTGGGACCAAATCGTGCGTTTCAGAAAAGAGTAGCAATGCTCGACGAGGAAACGGCGACGACGGCGGCAGCCAGCCCAGTGAGCGTGGCAGTGGTGGACGACGATCCCACCGCGCGCCGCCTGATGCGGTTCTGGCTGGAGCGGGCGGGGTATTCGGTAGTCGAGCACGAGTCGGCGCGCAGCGTGCTGGACCACGACGGCGAGACGCCGGCCCTGGCCTGCGTGGACTTGGGGCTCGGTGAAGTGACCGGCATCAAGGTGATTCAGCACCTGCGCGCGCGCGACGCGGAGCTGCCCATCATCGTGGTGACCGCGCAGCGCGAGCTGGAGACGGCCGTCGCGGCGATGCAGGCGGGCGCTTACGACTACGTGACCAAGCCGCTCGATCGCGATCGCTTGCTGCTCGCCGTGCATCGCGCCCATGAGCGGCGCGAGCTGCTCTCGAACGTGAAGCGGTTGGAGTCGGCGCTCACCGAGCGCTCCGTGCTGGGCTCGATCGTGGGCAAGAGCCCGCCGATGCGTGAGCTGGCGCAGCAGGTGCAACGCGTGCTCGAGAGTGACGTGGCCGTGTGCGTGTTCGGCGAGTCCGGCACCGGCAAGGAGCTGGTAGCGCGGGCGATCCACGCCGGCAGCGCGCGTCGGCGTGGGCCTTTCGTGGCCATCAACTGCGCCGGTATCCCGGAGTCGCTGCAAGAGTCCGAGCTGTTTGGCCACGAGCGCGGAGCCTTCACGGGCGCGACGCAGATGCGACGCGGCTGCTTCGAGCAGGCCAATGGTGGGACGCTTTTGCTGGACGAGCTGGGCGAGATGAGCCTGCAGACGCAAGCCAGCTTGCTGCGCACGATCCAGGAGAAGACCATCCGGCGCGTGGGCGGCTCGAGCGAAATCCCGATCGACGTGCGCATCGTGTGCGCCACGCACCGCGACCTGCGCGCCGAGGTGGAAGCCGGACGCTTCCGCGAAGACCTCTACTTCCGCTTGGTGGTGTACCCGATCCAGCTGCCGCCGCTGCGCGACCGGCTGGAGGACATCCCCACGCTGGTCGGCCACTTCTTACGCGCGCTGTCCAAGGACGTGGGGCGCGAGGTCCACGCCATCTCGCCCGAGGCGTTGGAGGCGCTGGGGCGACACCACTGGCCCGGCAACGTGCGCGAGCTGCAGAACGTGGTGCACCGCAGCCTGCTCGCCTGTCGCGGCGACGAGATCACGCTGGCGGATCTGCCGCCGGACATCCGCGAGCTAGCGCTACCCTCGATCTTGCCGACCGTCCACGTAAACGGTAACGGTCAGCACCGCTATCAAGAGCCGAGCGAGGAGGACATCATCCCGCTCCGCGAGCTCGAACGCCGCGCCATTCAGCGCGCCCTGCGCGCGACGCATGGCAGCGTTGGACGCGCCGCCAAGCTGCTCGGCATCGGCCGCGCCACGCTGTACCGCCGTATCGCCACCCTCGATTTGTCACGAGACGTCGCTTGAGCCGCAGGAGCGCCGGACCGCCGCTGAGTGAGCCAGCGCTCGACTTGCTGCGCCGGCTGAGCCACGACTTGCGGACGCCGATGACCAACGTGCTCGGTTCGACCGAGCTCTTGCTCGAGAGCCAGCTGGACGCGGCGCAGCGCTTGGCGGCGGAGAACGTGCACCGCTCGGGGCGCGAGCTGCTCGAGGTGATCGATCGGCTGCTGGCGGCGTATCAAATCGGCAAGACTGCGCCGCCCAGCTCCGGCGAGTTCCGGGCGGCGCCCAAGGTCTCCGCGCTGCTGTCCGGTCGGCGCGTGCTGCTGGCCGAGGACAATAGCTTCAACCGCGCGCTGATCGAGCACGTGCTGGAGCCGATGGGCTGCCAGGTGGACCGAGCAGGCTCGGGGCGTGAAGCCGTGAACGCGTTCAGGCCTGGGCGTTACGATTTGGTGCTGATGGATTGTCAGATGCCGGAGATGGATGGCCTGACCGCCACACGCCACATCCGCCAGATCGAGGCCGGCGCTGGGCGAGGGCGCGTGCCGATCGTGGCCGTCACCGCTGGCACCGTCGCGGGGGCGCGGCGGGCCTGCCTGGAGGCGGGCATGGACGACTTCTTGGCCAAGCCGTTCTCGCTCGGTCGGCTGCGCAAGAAGGTGCTGGAGTGGCTACTGCCGAACATCGACTCCGAGCCGCTTGGCGTGAACGACGGAGAGAGCAAGAGCGAGCCGCGCGCCGCCGCGCCGGCGTCGGCGTCGGCGGAGGTCGTGGTGGATCTGTCGCGGCTGCTGGAGCTCGCGCGCGAAGCCGGCACACCGCAGATCGTCGAAGAGCTCTCGCGCATCTTCTTGGACGACGTGGCGCGGCGCGTGGTGGCGCTCGGTCTGGCCGCGCGTGCCCGCGATCAGCGCGCGTACCTGACCGTGATTCACACCATCAAGGGCGCTTCCGGCAACTTCGGCGCCGTACGCATGGCTCGCATCGCAGAGGCTAGCGAGCGACAAGTCAAGCGCGGCGAGCTGGCGCAGGTGGAGCAAACGGCGCAGGAGCTGAGCCGAGAGCTCGACGCGGTGCGCGACGTTTTGCAGCGGGAAGTCTTCGACGCCGCGGTCGTCCGCAGCGCCTGAGCGCAAGTCTGCCGTAACTGGACTATGCTGCGCCGGGTGACGACCCCGCAGCCAGCCACGCGCGCCCTGCCCGAAGAGGAGCGCGAGCTGCCTCGGCTCGAGCCGGACGACGTCCAGCTGATCGAAGCCGAGCCCAAGCGGGTCGACGTGAGCGTGTGGAACGCCGCGGAGGCGGTGCGGGGCGCGGCTAACCGCGAGCTGTCCGGCACGCTGCTGGAGGCGGCGGTGCAGCGGCTCGGCTTCATCGGGCTGTTCGGCGCGCTGGCGTTCGCGGCGTACGCGCTGTGGCCGCTGCTGCTCGGCTGGGGCACGGCGGGAGCCGTGGCCGGCACCGCGCTCAAGGTGGCGATCGTCGGCGTGGCGCTGAGCCTCGCGCTGTTCGGCGTCACCAAGCTCAAGCGGGTGCCCGCCACCAACGTCGTCGATCTGGGCAACGTGTACCTGTTTGCGATCTGTCTAGCGCTCGGCGTGTTGCGTCACTCTCAGGCTTCGAGCGCCGGCGACCTGCTGCGCCAAGTCTCTCCGGTGGTGATCCCGCTCTTGGCCTTCGGGGCTCTGATCCCCACCGTGCCGAGCAAAGCGCTGGTGGTGATGCTGGTCGGCGCGGCGATGGATCCGCTGGGCCTCGTGCTGATGCGCGCGCACACGCATTACAGCGCGGGAGAGCTCGCGGTGGCGCTCTCTTCGCCGCTGCTCGCGGCGCTGATCGCGCAGCAGATCTCGAAGGTGGTGCACCGCTTGGCGGAGGGCATCGTCAAAGCTCGCGAGGTCGGTAGCTACAAGCTGGTGGAGCGTCTGGGCGTGGGCGGTATGGCCGAGGTTTGGCGCGCCAATCACCGCATGCTGCGCCGGCCGGCGGCGGTGAAGCTGATTCGGCCCAAGGTGCTGATCGATCACGGCCCCGCGGACTCGGAGCGCCTGCTCCGGCTCTTCACGCGCGAGGTGCGCACCACGGCCTCGCTGCGCTCCCCGCACACGATTCAGGTCTACGACTTCGGCGTCACGCGCGAAGGCGCCTTCTACTACGTGATGGAGCTGCTCGAAGGTATCGACCTGATGACGCTGGTCGAGCGCTTCGGGCCACAGCCGGCCGAGCGCGTGGCTAGCTTGATGAAGCAGGTGTGCCACTCGCTGCGTGAAGCCCACGCGCGCAACTTCGTTCACCGCGACGTGAAGCCCGCCAACATCCTGGCCTGCGCCGTCGGCGGCGACTACGACTTCGTCAAGGTGCTGGACTTCGGCTTGGTGCTGGATCGCCACCTCACCTCGCGAGAGCTGGAAGACGAGAAGCAGTTCGTCGGCACGCCCGCAGTGATGGCACCCGAGATGCTGCGCTTCCAGGCGCCCGTGGACGCCCGGGCGGATCTGTATGCGCTCGGCTGCGTCGGCTACTGGCTGATGACCGGCAAGCGCGTGTTCGAAGCGGAGACGCGCCACGACATGTTGGTGATGCACGCCCACCAGAAGCCGATCTTGCCTTCGCGACGCATCGATCGCCCGCTGCACCCAGGGCTGGAAGCGGTGGTGATGCAGTGCCTGGAGAAGAACCCGAACAAACGCCCGCAGACCGCGCGTGAGCTAGCGGACGCGCTGAGCTCGCTCACCTTCGAGCACCCGTGGACGGACGAGCGCGCCGAGCTGTGGTGGAAGCAGAATCGCCCGGAAGAGCACCGCGCCACCTCCGCCCTGAACGAGAAAGAGCGCCAAAGCGTGCGGGAACGAGCCGCCGAGGCGCAGGCCGCGTCCGAAACTGCCCCCGAGCCCGCCGCAGACCAGTAGCCGTTGCGCTGTAGCTGGATTTTGGTCGAGCAAAAATGATGCGGTGTTTGCCGCGCTGGGACGCGCAGCTATAGGC
>JAEYOT010000759.1 GCA_023411445.1 Pseudomonadota bacterium | reverse complement strand
GAGCGCGGCTGCGCTCGGCGTCGGCTGTGTGACGTGCCACCTGCTCGGCGATGAGCTCGCCACCAGCCGTCGTACGGACGCGCGCGACGCTCCACACCCGCTGCTGCGCGACGCCAGGCTCGAAGGGAGCGCGGCGTGCGCGGCCTGTCACGAGTTCGAGCTCCCGGAGAGCGCCGCGCGGCGACCGGAGCTGATGCAGAGCACCATCAGCGAGCACGCCCGCTCTGCCGAAGCGGGCCTGGCGTGCGCCGAGTGTCACATGCCGCGCGCGGCAGCCGGCCACCGCAGCCACGCCTTCCCGGGCGGCTACGATCGCGCGCTGGTGCAGGGCGCGCTTCAGCTACGGGCGGAGCGTGAGGGCGGACGCGTGCGCGTCACCCTCACGCCGCGCCGCGCGGGCCACGCCGTGCCCACGGGCGATCTGTTCCGCCGGCTGGAGGTCTCAGCCGAAGCCATCGGGGCCGAGTGGCAAGTCCTCGCGGCAAAGCGGCGCTTCTTGGCGCGCCACTTCCGGCGCGTCCCAAGCCCGTTCGGCGTCGCCCTGCGCGAGGTCGTTTCGGACGATCGCCCGTTGGCGGCTCCGGTTACGGTCGAGCTGGAGCTGGGCGACGCTGCGCGGGCCTTGCCCATCAGCTGGCGCGTTGCTTACCAGCGGGTCGAGCACCCGCGCTCCGAGCGTGATGAAGACAGCGTCGTGGCGGGCGAAATCGAGCTCGCGCACGGAACCCTCGAGGTCCAGCCATGAGACATAGCCACAGCATTCGCAGCCGTCACACCACTCGCACCAGCCTGCTGGGTGCCGTTTCGCTCCTGGCTTGCGGCGGCTCGCCGCCTCCCGCCGCAGCACCGTCGGCGCCGCAGCAAGCGGCCCCTGCCGTCGCTGTCAGCGGCCGTGTGGCGCCCGAGCCCGCTCCCGACGTTGCGCCGCCAGCTCCGGTTTCGCCATTCGTGGTGCTGGGGCAGCTGCCAGCCGGGCTCGCGCTCCATGGCGTGGGCGCGCAAGGCTTTCTCGTCTCGGCCTCGGGCATCGAGCTGTCGCTGGTCGGTGACGAGGTGGAGCAAGATCCGCTCTTGAAGCGCGGGCTGCCGCTGCCGACGACCGAGATGTTCGAAGCGGGTGGGGTCGCGGGGCGCTGGCCGGACGCGGCATGGCTCTCGACGACGCACCCTTACGCGCGCACCGGTTTCTCCACGCTGTGGTCGTGGAACGGCAAGCAATGGAGCAAGCAGCGCTCCACGACTCCCGGCTTCTTCGTCGACGCGATTCAGCCTTGGATCTCCGGCAGCTTCTTGGCGCTGGAGCAGTCCGCCATGCTGTTCGACGCCCGCTTCCGCGTGTTTCGCGCCCCGCCGGGGGCTGTGTTGCCGCAGTTCGATCCCGTCCAGCGCGGCGGTGACTTCAGCCTGTGCGTAACCCCCATCCGCGCCGCCGGCTTCGTCGCCTTCGCGTCGGGAGACGTCGTCGTCGCGGGGCTGCGCTGCGATCCAGCGAGCACGAAGATGGAGCCGGTGGTCGTGCGCTGGGCGCCAGGGCGGGCTCGCGGAGTGACCGACGTGCTACCGGGTACCGGCGGGGAGTCGGGAGCCGAAGCGAGCAGCTGGGAGGTGACGGCCGTCGCCGCCAGCTCACCGACCGACGTGTTCGTCGCAGCCGTGAAGAGCTGGTGGACCAAGCCGGATAACGAGCATCACACCGCACAGTACTTTGCGCATTTCGACGGCAAACAATGGTCGCAACTGCCCGCCCCGGTGCCGGAGGGCGTGCAAAGGCTGTGGGTTTTGGCTGACGGCTCCTTGCTCGCGCTCAGCCCGTGGGGCGAGATCTGGTCGAGCACGAGCGAGCCGCTCACGGCGCCGTGGACGCGCGTCCCTTTGCCTCAGCTCGCTCAGCACCCGCAGGAGCGGACGCAAGTCCTCGGCCTCTGGCCGCGCGCGCCCGGAGACTACTGGGCGGTGGCGCGCGTGACCGCGCCGGATGCAACAGGGCGCGGCGTGCTGGAGCGCGAGTACCTGTTGCACACGCGCCCTGCGACAAAGCCGCTTCCCACGCTGCAAGAGATCGCCGTGCGCGAGCGTGAGCTACGCCTCCCGGGGCCACCTGTCGACGTCTGCCCCACGCCGTTCGTGCTGCTCTACACGCTCGGTCGCAACGCGCCGCCCGACTACGATTACCCCGCCACCCGCGCCGCGCTCAAAGGCCAGAGCCAGTGGCAAAGCTCACTGAGCTTCTTGGAGTTCACTCGCGAGGGCCGCCGCTACTTCGGCGCGCGCGTGCCGAACTTCGAGCTCGGCAAGCAGCTGGCCAGCCTGGTGAAGGCCAAGGTTGCCGGCGCGACGCCTCAACTCGTTTGCCACGATCCTCCCGACCATCGTCCGCTCCGACTAAACCTTTCCACGGGGGAGATTGAGCCGTAGCTAGGGACGGCGGCTCCTGGGGTGCGCGCCGCGCATTTGGCTATGATGCGTAGGCGTGGGTTGGCACGCGGGTCGTTCCAGTCGGATTGGGTGAAGCATGGCAAACGCAGCGAGGAGCTGGGGGCGTGGGGTCGCGTGGGTTGCTTTGAGCGTCGCAAGCGCCGCTGCGTGCGGCGGTCGCGGCAACCTCGCCGTCGGCGAGCTGGACGAGGAGGTCGGAGGCAGCAGCTTTGGCAGCACGGGGGGCAACGCAGCCGCCGGGACCCCCGTGCAGGCGGGCTCGAGCGTAGGCGGGAGCGCGAGCGGCTCGGGTTTCGGTGGCGCCGGGAGCGCAGGGGCGCCGCTGACGGCTGGCACCGGGAGCGGCGGCGTGCCGCAGTGCAGCCCGCAGGTGCCGTGCTTGCCGGACTCGGTTTGCAAAGAAGGGAAGTGCGTCTCGGTGCAGGTGTGCGTCCCCGGCATCGCGCTGTGCCAGCAGAACACGCTACGGATCTGCAACGCACAAGGCACGGGCACCTTCGTGCGCCAGGTGTGCGCCGGCGACCAGTTCTGTGACGTCGCGACGGCCAAGTGCGAACCCGGCGTGTGTGCGCCGAATCGTCCGGTGTGCATCGACGAGGTAGCCGCCACCTGCAACGGCAACGGCTCCGACTACCAGGCCATCGACGACTGCGAGCGCGGGCCGAATCGGCACTGCGAGCAGGGCGTCTGCGTCTGCGATGGCTGGACGGCAGACTGCGACGACGCCATCGGCTGCGAAACGAACCTGTACGACGACCCGAACAACTGCCGCGGCTGCGGCATCTCCTGCTCCAGCCAAAACATGGCGACCCGCAGCTGCAGCGGGCGCTGCGATGGCACTTGCAGGGCGGGCTACGACGACTGCAACAGCGACAAGCAAGCCGACGGCTGCGAGACGCGCATCGACACGGACGTGGACAACTGCGGCGGCTGCGAGCTGGCCTGCTCGACGAATCACATCCAACGCAGCTGCAACGGCGGCACCTGCGACGGCGCGTGCCACGACAACTTCGCCGACTGCAACGGCGACAAGCTCTCCGACGGCTGCGAGTCGGACTCGCGCAGCGACGTGAACAACTGCGGCGGCTGCGGCTTGCGCTGCTCCAGCAACCACATCAGCCGCGCGTGCAGTGCCGGCAAGTGCAGCGGCGCCTGCACCACCGGCTTCCAAGACTGCAACGGCGACAAGCTCAGAGACGGCTGTGAGGTCGACACGCGCTCGGACTCGCAGCACTGCGGCGCGTGCAACAAACCTTGCCCGGCAGGCAAATCGTGCCTCAACGGGACGTGCGGCGAGCTGCTCACGTTCAGCGGCGTCCAGCAGAACGTGCCGACCTCCTCGCTCCTCGGCTGGACTGAGTGCTTCAGCGGTCGCTACGGGGAGGACGTGCCGCTGAGCGCGGTGCTGCAGAAATGCTCGGGCGGGCAGCTGCTCCTGGCGTGCCGCCAATCCGGCGCTACCAGCCTGCGGCTAGCGGCTCACGCTCCGCGCGCGGACGTGTTGTTCGCCACGAGCGGCGAGCAGGAGACGCACGAAGCGAACGGTGTCGGTTGGTACCACAGCGCGGCGCTGGCTTGGGGTTTTGCGCCAGCGGGGGAGGGCGTCCAGCTCAACAGCTGCGACGTGGTCGACAGCGGCTTGAGCCCTTCCGGCACTGGCGGCGATCGGCGCCTGTGCTGGCACCTCAGTAGCGGCTCGCTCCGCGGCGGCTGGCGCTGCGGTCGGGAAGAAGATCTGAACGAGTCGGGCGCCTTCGAGCGCGTGATCTTCCACGCGCCGTAACGGCGATTAGTGCCGTCGCTTCTCCACGCGAGCGATGAATGCGTCGCCAGCGCCGAACATCTTCTGCTCCACCACGTGCAGGTCTGCCGGCAGCTCCGCGAGCTGCGCCATTCCCTTCTCGCCAGCCAGCAGCGCAAACGCTCGTGAGCGTGGTGCCTTCAAGCCGGAGCGGAGATGCTGGATCATGCCCTTGGTCGACCTGACGCAGCGCGCGTTGAAGTGCGTCTTGAAGGTTTCGGCGCGCTCCTTGTTCGGGTGGTGAACCGTGTAGTACCGCCAGGGATCGCAGGCCTTGCCGTCCAGCGCCAGCGCGCTGCGCGGGGCCTTCCCCTGCCAACGAAGCACCTCGTCGACAGCTTCCGTGAGCGCGGTGTGAGCCGTGAAGGTCTGCTTGCGGGAGTGGCTGAATCGGCCCAGCGTGAGGTAGGGCAAGAGCACGAGCATGAACGCAGGCATCAGTGCTGCCGGCGAAGCCCAGCGCACCGAATCGAAGACCACGGCCGCCAGTAGCGCCACGTAGAGCAGCACGAACAAGTTCGTGCGGAAGGCTCCGAGAGGCCACGCCCCGAAGCGGTTGAAGCCGAGCATGGTGACCAGCAACGCTCCGATCAGCACCGCCAGGTCCCAGCGGCGCTGCCGCAGCAGCGTGACGATTCCGCCCAGCGTCAGCATGGCCCACAAGGCGCTGTCACCCCGTTGCAAGGCAGCGAGCGGCATGCCGTCGCCCGTCCACAGCTCGCGCCGCAGGCCCGCCAGCGCGCTCATCTCGTAGAGCCGCTCAGCGAGCCAGCCGAGCCGCGTCTGCCCTTGGCCCGCCCCCTGGACGAAGAACACATTGTACTTGTTGCCCCAATAACTGGCGCCACGCCCCCAGTCGCCTGGCTCGGGTGCGACCTGGAAGAACATCACCAACAGCACGACCACGCTGGCCACGGCGCCTGCGGCCAGGTACCCCAGGTGCGGCCAGCGCCGGCTTCGGTAGGCCATCCACGCCAGGAGCCCGAACGTGCCCGGATACGCCAGCACGGCATCGTGACTGAACAGGATACCCACGAAGGCGCCGATCACTGCGACCAGCAGGTCCTGCCGTCGACCATCGCGCACGTAGCGCACGGTGGACCAAAGCAACACCAGGTGGCAGAGCAGCGCGATGGAGTAGGGCTTGAACTCCTTGGCCAGGTCGATCGCCGCCGGGTGGAGTGCCAGCACGGCGACGAACAGCAGGCGCGCGGCGGGTGAGCGCAGCAGGTCCCGCGCCATCAGCGGCGCCAGCACCAGGACCATCACGCCAGCGAGCCAGGGCGCGAAGCGCAGCGTCGCCTCGTAGGCGCCGAACACGTTCACGAGCAGCTTGCTGAGCAACATGAACCCGGGCGCGCGGATGGCGTACTCGCCCACGTCCTTTTGGATCAGATTGAGCGCCCAAGTGGCCTCGTCCTGCCACAGCGGGATGATCTTGCCGAACCAAATCCCGCGCGAGCGCAGCACGATGCCCAGCCAAACCATCGCCCCGAGAGCGATCGTATGGAGCTGATCGGGCATGGCGCGCGTCAACGCCGCACGAGCTCCCCCAATCCAGCTTCCCTCCACACCCACTGCTCGAGTCATCTCATTATCTTGGCAATGGCCTTGCGCGTCAGACGAAGGCCAAACTGATTGAAGCAGTACCGCCGTCCTTTAGCATCTTCCGTACCACTTCAGTACCGACATTCGTCGAGTTGGGTGTGCCCAATTGTGCCAATCCAACACACGATGTGTCGAAGCGACCCGCGGACAGCTGTTGCTGTCCCCGAGCAAGGGATGTCAGCTCTGACCTCGCACGTGGCGGAGCTGCTCGGACACCCCGCGCGCAGCGTCTAGCGTTCGCGCGCAGGACCACAAGAGCGCCTTCCTCGGCCAAACCGGTGGAGGCAGAGCGCTCAGATCTCGATCTGCGAGCCGATCTCCATCACGCGGCTCGGCGGGATGCCGAAGAAGGCGGTGGCGGGCTGCGCGTTCCGCGTCAAAAACGCGAACAGCTGCTCGCGCCACAGAGCCATGCTGCGGCTCTTGGTCGGGAGCACCGTCTCACGACCAAGGAAGAAGGTCGTAAACTCGAGCGAGTAGCCGCTGAACTTGGCGTCCTTCAAGAGCTCCGGCACGTTGGGCGTCTCCATGAAGCCGTAGCGCGCCACCGCCCGCCAGAAGCCATTGGAGAGCTGCTGGATGCGCACGCGCTGGCTGCTCGGCACGCGCGCGATCTTCTCCGTGACGATGGTCAAGAGCAGGACGCGGTCGTGCACCGCGCGCATGTGCAAGAAGCCTTGCAGTAGCGCGGGGGGCGTGCCGGTGTCGTTGCCGGTGAGGTACACGGCCGTGCCGCGCACGCGCGCCGGGCGCTCCACCACCATAAACTCGAAGAAGTCCTCCAGCGGCACGGTGCGCTCCTTGATCTTGTCGAACAAGAGCGAGCGGCCGCGGCGCCAGGTGGTAAACACCGTGAACATGACGACGCCCACCGCCAGGGGGAACCAGCCGCCGTGCGGTACCTTCGTCATGTTGGAGCCAAGGAAGATCAGCTCCAGCGACAGCAGCGGGATGGTCACGCCGAGCGCCGCGACCTTGCCCCAGCCCCACTTCATGCGCGCCACCACGTAGGCGAGCAAGGTGGTGATGGTCATGTCCAGCGTGACCGCGACGCCGTACGCAGCCGCCAGGCCGCTGGAGCTACCGAAGCCCCAAACCGCCGCCACCGCCGCGAGCATCAGCACCCAGTTGACGATCGGCACGTAGATCTGGCCGATGTGATGCGCCGAGGTGTGCAGCGTGCGGACGCGCGGCAAAAAGCCGAGCATCAACGCCTGGCGCGTGACCGAGAACGCGCCCGAGATCAGCGCCTGCGACGCGATGATGGTCGCGAGCGTGGATAACGCGATCAGCGGGTAGAGCGCCCAGGCCGGCGCCATGTTGTAGAACGGGTTGGCGATGGCGCCCGGGTTGCGCAAGAGCAGCGCCCCCTGGCCAAAGTAGTTGAGCAGCAGGCCCGGCATCGCCATCGTGAACCAGGCCACGCGGATCGGTCGCTTGCCGAAGTGACCCATGTCCGCGTAGATGGCCTCGCCGCCCGTCACGACCAGGAACACGGACGCGAGCACGAAGAAGCCGAGCTTGCCGTTCTCGCGAAAGAACGTGATGGCGTGCAGCGGGCTCACCGCGCCCAGGATGTGCGGCTCCTGAGCCAGGTTGTACACGCCGAGCACGCCCAGCGTGGCGAACCAGACCAGCATCACGGGGCCGAACACGGCGCCCACGCTGGCGGTGCCGCGCCGCTGCGCGGAGAAGATGCCGATGATGATCACGGTCGCCAGCGGCAAGATCCACGGCTTGAACGCTGGCGTAGCCAAGACCAAGCCCTCCACGGCGCTCATCACGGAGATGGCCGGGGTGATGATGCCGTCGCCGAAGAGCAGCGCGGCGCCGAACAAGCCCAAGGTGAGCGCCACGCGGTTGGCCAGCGGCTTGAGCCCGCTGCTCGTCGCTAGCGCCGTGAGCGCCAGGATGCCGCCCTCGCCGGCGTTGTCGGCGCGCAGCACGTACGCCACGTACTTGAGCGAGATCACGATCATCAACGCCCAGAACACGAGCGAGACGATGCCGAACACGTTCAACGCGCTGGGCGCCACGTGCGCGTGGCGCAGGCACTCACGGAGCGCGTACAGCGGGCTGGTGCCGATGTCGCCGAAGACGACGCCGAGCGACGCCAGCGCGACGGTGGCGAGCGACTGCTTGCCGTGCAGTAGCTCGTGACTGGTGGCAGACGGCGCCTCCGCTGGTGGCGTTGAGGCTTGCGAATCGCTCGGAGGCGCTGAGCTTGCGCTCATGGTCCCGTCCCTCTATCCCAGCGGCGCGAGACTTGAAAACCACCCCCGGAAAACGCCGGGTTCTGGCTCAGCAGCACCCGTCAGGGTGAGGCAAACCGCCTCATGACGGTGCTGGCGAACGCTAATTTGAGTCAGGCAGAATAAAGCTCATTCATCGTCAGATAACGTCGCGCTGAGGCTCGATTCATGCGCTGACGCATCTGACGGTACGATCCGTACCCTCCCCAACGAGCGTCCGATCTTCACTATCGTGGGTGGTGACGATGCGCACGAGCGCGCAGGAATACGGCATTGCCGGGCCTCGTTGCACCGGCGAACGCGCCGTCAGGGACGACAGCGCGCAACAACCCAGAGGGAGGCGACAGCGCATGGGCCATTTTTCACTTCTGTCAGCGTTCGAGCTGCCGTGGGAAAGCGCCAGGCACGCTCAGGCATATGCCCACGCGCAAAGCAGCGAGGAGCGCGCCATGCTGTACGGCCTGATCGACGGCTCGGACGAGGACGACGACACGCGTCGCTTCCGCGCCTTCGTCGAGCTGGACGCGTTCGTCTACCCGTACGCCTCGCTGGAGCGTCTGGGCGTGGTGGGTGGCTTCAACCAGTGGCTCTATTTCCTCGACGATCAGTACGACGACCACCCTGAGTGCCACGATGACTTGGAGGCCATCCGCTCCATCATGCAGCGCGGGGTGGATCTGCTCAGCGGCGCGCCGCTGCAGGTCAAGCCGACGCCGTTCGAGCGCTACACCCGCGCCTACCGGCGTGAGCTGGCCGCCCTGATGCCACCCGGCTTCTTCGAGCGCTTCGTGGACAACGTGAAGCGCTACCTGTTCGAAGGCTCGCTCTTGGGCTTGGGCTACTGGCTGCGACGGGAGACGTTGCCGCTCGACCAGTACATCGAGCTGCGCGCGCTGGACTCCGGCGTTTATCCCGTGATCGACTGCGTGGAGCTGGCGGCGGACTTGAGGCTACCGTCGGAGCTGTTGGAGACCCCCGAGCTCCGCGATATGGTGCACGCGGCCGTTCGTCACGTCGCGCTCGCCAACGACGTCTTCTCTTTCGAGAAGGAGACGCTGCAGAATGGCTCGACCGTCAACTTGGTGCACGTGCTCCGCGTGCGGGAGAACCGCTCGATCGAGTCGGCCGCGCAGCGAGCGGCGGACATCGTCAACGGCTACGCCAAGAGCTTCCTGCGACTGGAGCAGCGCCTGCCGCGCTGCGAGCCGGCGCTGGAGCGCCAGCGCGCGGCCTACGTGAACGGCATGAAGACGTGGATGCGCGGCAACGTGGACTTCTCGCTCCAAAGCCAGCGCTTCCGCTCTAGCACCTCACCCTTCCGCGAGCTCAGCGTGCCCCCCGCGCGCTCTGCGTGATCACCGGATCGTCTCGCGCACGAGCTGCGCGAGCGCGGCGCTGCCGGCCGTGACCTGTACGCCGGCCGGCAACCGTCGCAAGAACCACTCCACCTTCCAAGACGCGCTCATGCCGGGCGCGATCGTCCGGTAGGCCGCTTGGTTCTCGATCTCGATGTAGCTGTGCTGCTGGTTCGTGTACAGCTCCACGTCGCCTTCGTTCGGCGCGATCTCTGCGGGCGCCACGTCTGGGAACTTCTTGATGAAGAGCAGGCCTGCCGCCGCGTGCGCGATCCAGCCCTCGGCGCCGTCCGCGAACAGCTTGCTGTCCGCGCTGACCGCGGCCGTATCGTAGGCGTACCAAGTGATGCCACCGGAGTCCGTGGTCGGCAGCGTCGCGCCTGCTGACAGGCGCTGCTGACTGCCCGTCGGGAAAAACGTGAGGCCACGTGGAAAGACGCGCGTCACTTCCCAGGCCGCCATCTGCAGCGGCTCCTGCTTCTGGTTCGTGAGGCGGTACTCCATCACGAACGAGCCCCGCGCCGGATCGGCCGAGAAGATCTTGGTGACACTCACGCCCAGCGCCTGGTCGGTGCTGCCGGTCATGGTCACGGAGGCAGGACCGGCCTCTGCGGTGTACGGCGCGCTATCGATGGCGGCCGGCGGAGGATGGGTCCATTGCGCTTCCGGGCTGGTCCAGAGCGTGGAGCCCCAGTAGGTGGCGTGCACTTCCGGGCCGGTGAGCAAGTTCTCGCCGCCGAGCTTGAACGTGGTGATGCGGGCGCCGAGCGCGGGATCGACCTCGAGCGTGACCTCGCCGAGCTCCAGCACCCAATGCCCATCCCGCATGA
>JAEYOT010000696.1 GCA_023411445.1 Pseudomonadota bacterium | reverse complement strand
CGCGCCGTGAAGCCCCGCCCGCCCCAGCCGACAGCGACAACGACGGCGTGATCGACAGCCAGGACCAGTGCCCGACCGAGCATGGCGTGGCTCCCACCGGTTGCCCCGCCGACACGGACGGCGACGGCGTGTTGGATCGCGACGACTACTGCCCGAAGGAAGCCGGTCCGGCGCCCAAGGGTTGCCCGGTCATCGACACGGATCCGGACAAGGCCGGCGTGCCGCTGCCCTGCGACCTGTGCCCGGACGAGCCCGGCGTGAAGCCGGACGGCTGCCCCATCCGCGACACGGACGGCGACGGCATCCTGGACGACAAGGACAAGTGCATCAACGAGCCGGAGACCAAGAACGGCTTCGAGGATGACGACGGCTGCCCCGACACCATCCCGGAGGCGGTCAAGAAGTTCACCGGCGTGATCGAAGGCATCTACTTCGACCAGGGCAAGGCCACTATCCGCGCGCAGTCCAAGGCCAAGCTGGACGGCGCGGTGAAGGTCTTGAAGGACTACCCGAGCGTGAGCATGGAAATCTCGGGTCACACCTCGAGCGAAGGCGACAAGGACTTCAACCAGAAGCTGTCGGAGGATCGCGCTGAAGCGGTGAAGCAGTGGCTCGTCGACAAGGGCATCCCAGCCGACCGCATCAAGACGCGCGGCGTGGGTCCGGACGAGCCGATCGCCGACAACAAGACCGCGGCCGGTCGCGCCAAGAACCGCCGCATCGAGTTCAAGGTCGTTCAGTAAAGAGCGAGCGAGGCTCGCGCTGCCGGTTGGCTGGGTCCGTGCTGGGCCCAGCCGGCCGCGCGCGGCGCGCTCTCGAGCCCGAGCGCGGTCTCCGACGCCGCTCGGCAGACGTGACGGACGACGAGCCCCAGAGGCGCGAGCGCGCGCCTGCTCGAGCGCGTCCACCAGCTCGCCCAGGCCGTAAGGCTTCGGCAAGAACACCTGGTAGGCGCCGGGCGCGAGCCTCTCCGCGGCGGAGCGCGCTTGGTAGCCGGAGGAGAGCACGATCGCGGCGCGCGAGCCGCTCTCGCGGATGCGTTGCACCACCTCAGCGCCGTCGATGTCCGGCATGGTCATGTCGATCAGCAACACATCCGCCGGCGACGCCGCGTGCCGAGCGATCCCGCTGAGCCCGTCTGCCGCCTCGTCCACTTGGTAGCCGCGCAGCTCCAGCGCACGCCGCAGGTGTTGCCGCACCAGCGCTTCGTCGTCGATCACCAGCACGCGGCACGGCCTGGCCGGCGCGCTGCTGAGCGGCGCGGGCCTTCCGGACGGCTGCCCCTCGCTTCGCGGCAGCACCAGCGAGAAGCGGCTACCGCGACCCGGCTCGCTCTCCAGCAACAGCGCGCCGCCGTGGCTGCGCACGATGCCCAGGCAAGCCGCCAAGCCCAAGCCGTGGCCGTGCTCCTTGGTGGAAAAGAACGGCTCGAACACGCGCAGCCGCGTCGCCTCATCCATGCCGACGCCGTCGTCCTCTACCTCTACGAGCAGCCATTGCCCGGGACCGACCGTGGCGCCCAGCGCGTCGTTCCAGCGCGAGTCCAGCTCTTGCACGTGGCGAGTGCGGATCTCGATCTTGCCGGGCCGGTCCTCGAGCGCGTCGGAGGCGTTCGTCAGCAGGTTCATCATGACCTGCGTGATGGTGGCGCGATCGCCGAGCACCACGCTGCCAGGCGCGAGCGTGAGCGTCAGCGCGGCCTTCTTGGAGAGCGTCGCGTCCAGCAATGTGCGCAGCTCGCGCAAGAGCTCCGCCAAGTCCACCGGCTCTCGCCGGCCCAAGTCCTGACGGCCCGCGTAGGCCAGCATCTGCTTGGTCAAGCTAGCGGCGCGCTGACCAGCGGACAGGATGGCGGCGACCGCGTCGCGGTTGTACTTGTCGGTCAGGGTCGTGAGCAGCACGCTGGCGTTGCCGATCACGCCCACTAGCAAGTTGTTGAAGTCGTGCGCGATCCCGCCGGCCAGCACGCCCAAGCTGTCCAAGCGCTGACTGCGCTCGAGCTGCTGCTGCAGCTTGCTTCGCTCCGCGGCCAGCCTGCGCGCCTCACGCAGATCGCGAAAGCCGGCTACGCGCGCCGCGCGGCCGTTGATGCTGGAGCGCACGCCCATCACCTCGACCGGGATCTCCTCGCCGCTCTGCGCCAGCACCACGGTCTCGTAGGCGCCCGGCCGTTCTTCCGCGACGATCTGCGCGGTGTAGGCCTGAGCGTGCGGCGCAACGAACTCGAGCGCCGGCCGCCCAATCAGCTCCGAGCGCGGTCGACCGATGATGCGCTCGATCTCCCCGCCAACGTCCACGATCACGCCGCGCTCGGTCACGACCATGAAGTCGAACGCGCCGCGCGCCAGATCTTGCAGGTGCTGCTCGACCTGTCGCAGTAGCGACAGCGTGCGCTCGCGCTCGCTGATGTCCCGCACCGCGACGACGCGCAGCTTACGTCCGCTCAGCCGCGCCTGCTTGATCTGTAGCTCCGCGGGGAAGAGCGAGCCGTCCTTGCGGAGCGCGGTGATCTGATAAGTTCCCTCATAGTCACTCTGGACTCGCTCCTTGACGCGCTGCGTGTCCTCCGGCGCGACCGTGAGCTGCATCGTGTCGACGCCGAGCAGCTCGTGTGGCTCGTAGCCCCCCAGCTCCGCCAAGCGCTTGTTCACCTCGATGACAACACCGTCTTCGTGGATCACGATGCCTTCGAAAGAGGCCTCCGACAGCATATCGAAGCGCTCCTTGGTCTTGCGGTGCTCAGCCTGCTCGGCGATGCGGATCAGCGTGAGGCGCAGCAGCGCCCCCAGCGCTTCCCGTAGCTCCGGCGCGGGGTGCTCGGAGCTCAGCGCCAGCGTCTGCCCGCCCTCCTCGACGCACAGCCAAGCCGCCTGGGAGGGCTCGACCGGCTCGATGCCGTGCTCCGCCAGAAAGCCGAGCGCCTCGTCCAATCCGCGCTGAGCGTAGGCGTCGGCCAAGTGCTCGGTCAGCTCGGCGAGTAGACGATGGAAGGGAGGCAGCGACATGACGAAATTCCGCCCGCCCCCCGCAGCAGCGTCAGCATATCCGGCTCCCACAGGTCGTGGAAGGCGCAGCTGTCTTTGCGTCCGGCTATTTTACGACCGTGATCGGCGCGCGCACCGGCTCGTCCTCTTTTTGGATGCACGAGGACAAGTCGAAGATCATGAACGCCAGCGCCTTCTCTTGCGGCGTGAGCTCGTCATCAGGTCCGCAGCGCGACGGGAACGGCACGGCCGCGGCGGCGCCACCGCCGAACGTGACGTGCACGTCACTGAACACCATGCGCCCACATTCGGCTTCGCCCACAGGCGTGGTGAAGGAGAAGTACTGCACCATGTCCGGATCGGTGCCGTAGATCCAGCGGCGCGCCAGCTCTGGATCCACCGCGTCCACGGAGTGCTCGGCCTTCACCACGGAGAGCAGGCCCGGAGTGATGGAGGCGCCGACGTTCACCAGCCAGTCGCGCAGCGCGAGGCCCTTCGGGAACGAATCGTCGACCGACAGCTCCACGTCGCCGATATCCTTGGCTGACTTGGCGAACTTGGCGACGGGCGGGTACGGGTCGTCGGGGGTGGTGTCCTTGTCGGAGCCAATCCAGCGATGGTGCCAGTGCGAGCCGAAGATACGACCGCCCAGATCTGCGTATTTGCGCAGCTCCAAGTGCATGGCAGGCGGGCGGTGCACGGCCCCTTTGGGCAAATCGTCGGCGGCGTTGAAGACGTTGTCTTCCCCCTCGCAGCTCATCAGCATCATGTCGTAGCCCAACATGCGCTCCGCGCTCTGCCACAGCGCCTCGGCGGGCTCGAGCGGGGTGAGCTCGCCGCCGAGCTCCATCTCCTTGGCTGCCTTGAAACCGGAGAACAAGTGTACGCGACCGTCGCCGTCGCCGGGCGAGAACTCGCTCACGTCCACGCCGAGCTTCTTCACCAGGCACTCGAGCGCGTCCGAGCCGCCGGTGGTCACGGCGATCTTGGGTAGGTTACCCTCGGCGGAGCTGCGCGGCAGGCGCGTGAGCTCTTTGTCCAGCCGCGTGTCCGTGCACGGCTCGACGAACGGGATCTTGACCACGCGGCGCCATTTGCCGAGCTGGATCACCAGCGGCACGTCCTTCCCGGTCGGCATGTTGCGCACCGTGAAGCTGCCGTCCGCCCCGCTGAGCCCCACCGCCAGCGCCCCCTCCGGGAAGTGCGCGCTGCACGACTCACAGCGCACGCGATGGTCCAAGTCGACCAGCTTCTCCTCGTCCACCACGTAGGCGACGGCGTTGTAGAGCGGTACCCGACCAGCCGGGTCGTACACGACGCCGCTGACCGAGGTGGTCGACGGTGAGCTCTCAGCCGGGCAGCGCACCTGCCGGCAACGCAGGCTGTCCGTGCATTGCGGGTGAAGCGGGCCCATGTCGAGCGAGCCGCCCAGGCCGAGGCCCCCAGTACCGGCTGATGCGCCAGAGCTGCCACCTGCCCCGTCGTTCACCCGGGGCGCGGAGCAACCGAGGAGCAGCGCCGCGAGGGCTACTGCCCAGGTTTGGCCGAGGTCACGCCGTCCGCGCTCGAACATGCTGCTGCCTCGCCTCTCCGCTGCCGGCAAGGGGCAAGCCTAGCGTGAGAAATTGCTGCATGCCCACCCCCCGTAATGCCGCTTGGCGACCGATCGATCTTCGCCGCCGCGTTTTGCCCTGCCGCCCCCCATTTCCTCGGCCCTGATCAGGACTTAGGTTGAGCAGATGGGCCTCGCCCTCGCCGTCTTCGTCTTCGTGGCTGCCGCCAAGCTCTTCCTCTCCTGGTTGAATTTGCGGCATTTGGAGCGCGAAGGGCATCGCGTGCCACCGGGCCTGGAGGCGGAGGTAGACGCCGCGCGGCTCCGCGACATCAGCGCTTACACCAGCGAGCGAGCACGCTTCGGCTTGCTCCGCAGCCTGCTTTCGAGCGTGCTGTCCGGTGCCTTCCTGTTCGCCGGCGGGCTGGGGCTTTACGACACCTTCGTGAGCCGGCTCGCCAGCTCCTTCGTGGCGCAGAACGTGCTCTTCATCGCCGGGCTCAGCTTGCTCACCTCGGTCGTGGATATCCCGCTGCAGCTTTACGCGGACTTCCGCGTCGAGGCGCGACACGGCTTCAATCGCCAGAGCGCCGGCCTGTGGTGGAGCGATTGGCTGAAGAGCACCGCCGTCTCGCTGCTGCTCACTGCCGCGCTCGCGGCCGGCGCTTTCTGGCTAGTGCAAGCGGCGCCTGGCAGCTGGTGGCTATGGGTCGCGGCGCTGATCGCGGCGGTCAGCGTGCTGCTCACGTTCTTGTCGCCGTACGTGATCGAGCCGCTCTTCTATCGCATGGAACCGCTGCAAGAGCCCGCGCTGGAAGGCGACATCCGCGCCATGACGGAGCGCGCCGGTGTGCCGCTCGGCCGCGTGCTCAAGATGGATGCCTCGCGCCGCTCCTCGCACTCCAACGCCTACTTCACCGGTCTCGGCCGCGTGAAGCGCGTCGTGCTGTTCGACACGCTGCTGGCCCAGATGAGCCACGGCCAGATCCTGGCCGTGCTGGCGCACGAGCTGGGGCACTGGAAGAAGCACCACGTCTTGATCCGCATGCTCGTGATGCTGGCGCTGCTCGTGCTCGGCGCCTACCTCGCCTTCCTGCTCGTCCCAGGCTCCACGCTGCCGGCCCTGATCGGTGAAGAGTCGCTTTCATTCGCCGCGCGGCTCGTGATCTTGGGCGCGGCCGCCTCCGCGCTGCTGTTCCCGCTCACGCCCCTGCTCGCCGCCTGGT
>JAEYOT010000651.1 GCA_023411445.1 Pseudomonadota bacterium | reverse complement strand
CGTCGAGGGTTTGGACGTGCTGCTCGCTCGCGGCGGGCGCGCGCCGCTGCCGATGTTTTGGCTCAGCTCGCTGCGCGTGGAGTCTCAGCCGCCCGCGTACCTGCGCGGCGCGGAGCGCTCGATCTTTCCGCAAGGCACCGCGCACGAGCCGGTCGGCAGCGTGGTGACGTTCACGGGTGTGCCCGAGCGTGATGGGCGGAAGCTCGTGCTGGTGGGAGACGATCGCGAGGTGCCGTTCGTGAGCGACGGCTCGGGCTCAGTGGTCGCGCGCTGGACGCTCACGCAGCCGGTGACGCTGCGCGTCGCGGCTCGCTTCGGGGAGGTGCTGATCACCGAGCCGGACGCGCTGAAGCTCGAGCCGATCGCTGATTTGGCGCCCGAGGTGGAGCTGGAAGGCGCGCCGCGCAGCTTGGCGCTGAAGGATCTGCAAGCGCTGGAGCTGCGCTACTCGGTCACTGACGACAACGGGCTGCGCGAAGTGGCGCTGGTGCTGCGCTCGGCCGGGCGTGAAGACCGCCGCACGCTGGAGCGGCTGGACGGCGAGGCCAAGCAGCACACGGGCGCGCAAGCCCTGTCACCGCGAGATGCCTTCGTGCGGCGCAGCTTCCTGCCGGTGGAGGTGACGATCGAGGCGCGCGACAACGACGCCGTGTCGGGCGCCAAGTGGGGCAGCAGCCAGCCGATCACGCTCGTTCCGGCTGGCGTGGGGGAAGGCGAGGCGGCGCGCTACGCAGCGTTCAAGGCGGCGCGCACGGCGCTGGTCGCTGCTTACGCCTCCGCCTCGGCCGACGCGGAGTCGGCCAGCAAGAAGGACGCGAAGCCCGAGCCTGCGGAGCTCGTGAGGAAACGACAGAAGGAGCTGGTGCAAAGCGCGCTCGAGCCGCTCGAGCGTTTCTTGAACGACAGCTACCCCGGCGTGGGCGAGCCCAAAACCCTGAAAGCCTTTCTGCAGGGCCAGGCGCGCGCCTTGGAACGCCCCGCGCCCACGCGCGCGACGTTCGTGCGACGCTTGGAGGACGTGCTGCTCGCGCTGGACGCGGCGCTGCGCGCGACGGGCAACCGCGACGCCGAGACGGTGGCCAAGCGCTTGGGCGACGTGGCGGAGGAGGTCGCGGAGGGCGCCAAGCTCGGCCAAGATCCAGAGAAGCGCAAGGCGTCGGCGACGCGCTTGGCGGCCGCGCTCCCCGTGCTGGAAAAGGGCGGCGCCGCGCTGCTCACGCTCTCGGAGCTGGGCGCCGATCTAGGTAGCGTGACGCAGGGTGAGCTGCGCCGCATCCAGCGCGGGCTCGCAGCGCAGAGCTATCTCGACGCGGAGCTCGCCGCGCGCCACCTCGCCGCGCGCCTGCGCCGGCCCAAGCCGTCGTTCAGCTCCGCGGGCGGAGGTGGTGTGGAGTCGGGTGGCGGCCAAGGCAGCGGCCGCGGCGGCGCGCCTCCCCCTCAAGAAGCCTCGCAAGCCCACCGCCAGTTTCAGGAGCTGATGCGGGAGCTGCAGCAGCTGTCCGCCGAGCACCAGGGCCAGATCAGCGCCGTGGAGAGCGCGCTCGAGTCCGCCGAGCAGGCCAATGACGATCCAGAGCTGGCGCGTGAAGCCAAGGAGCGGGCGGAAGCGCTGCGCCGCGCCTTCGAAGATCTGCCGGACTACGCGCCCGGTCAGTCGGGGAGCGAGCAAGCCGCAGCGCTGGCGCGCGAGCACGGCCGCGCCATGGCCGAGAGCTTGTCCCGTCTCTCTCTGCGCGACGCCAAGCAGAGCGGTGACAGCGCTCGCCAGCAGCTGAGCGGCGCCAAGCAAGCCGCAGAGCCCAGCAACGGCGCGAGCCTGTCGCGAGCCGAAGAGGAGCTGAAGAAGCAGCAAGCCTGGGTCGAAGAGCTGCTGCAGAAGGCTCGCGAGAAGGCGGACGCTCGCGCCAAGGAGGCGCTGGAGCAGCTGGCCAAGCGTGAGCAGGAGCTGGCCGAGCGCGCTCAAAACCTCTCGGGGCGCGGCAGCCACGGCGAAGCGGCGCTGCCTGGAGAAGTGGCGGAGGCGCTGGATCGCGCCGAGGGCCTGATGCGCGACGCCGCGCGCGAGCTCGGCAGCGGACGCGGTGAGCGTGGCCTAGAGCTGCAGCGCGAGGCGCAGCGCTGGTTGGACCAACAGGATGACGAGCCGCAGCAAGAGGAGCCGCAGCAAGAGCAAGAGGGCGAGCAGCAGGGCCGCCGCGGCGCCGACGAGAGAGGCTCTACGGCCATGGACGCGCCGGTGCCCGGGCGTGACAAGAACCAGCGCGCGGAGGACTTCCGCGAGCGCGTGCTCAAGGGCCTCTCGCGCGACAAGGGCGGTCGGCTCAGCCCTGCCGTCAAGCGCTACGCGGAGGGTCTGTTGAAATGAGGCGTCTCGGCTTGCTGCTCGTGCTGCTGCTGGTGCTCGGGCTCGAGCTCCGGGCGCGCGCATCGCTCTTGCCGCGCCGCGACTTGGCCGCTTTGTCGGACGCCATCACGGAGCTGGATTTGGCGCGAGCAGAGCGGCTCGTCGCCGAGATCGACGCGCAAACGCCGCTGTTCCTGCTCGAGCGAGCCCGCCTCCTGGTATACTTGGGAGATTGTGTGGGGGCGAGCGCGGTGCTCTCCAATCCCGCGGTCACGGAGTCGAAAGAGGGAGCGCAGCTCGCAGCTGTGGCGCGCGCGTGCGCGCGAGCGACCGCGTCAGGCTTCGTGGTCGAGGACAAGGAGCGAGGTATCTGGCTGCGTCTGCAAGACGACGCGGACCGTGTGTTCGCGCCCTACGTTTTCCGCGTGGCGGCGCAGGCGCGCGATCGCATCGGCGCGGAGCTGGGCGTGGACATGCCGCGACCGCTGCGCATCGACCTGGTGCGCGACTTGTTTTCGCTCTCGGCTGTCACCGGCTTGCCGCTCGAGGCGGCCGAGACGACCGGCACGCTAGCCGTCGCGCGCTTCGGACGCATCATCATGCTCTCACCGCGCGCCACGCGCTCGGGCTACCACTGGGAGGACACGCTGGCGCACGAGCTCACGCACCTCTTGGTGACGCGCGCCACGCGCGACCGAGCGCCTCTCTGGCTGCAAGAAGGAGTCGCGAAGCGTGAGGAGACGCGCTGGCGCGAAGACAGGCCCTTCGACCCCAAGGGCTGGGCCGACGAGACCGCTTCGCGCGCGCTGAAGAGCGGGCGGCAGGTCGGCATCGACAAACTGGGTAACTCAATCGCGCTCTTACCCACGCCAGAAGCCGCAGCGACGGCCTACGCCGAGGTGCACAGCTTCATCGATTACTTCGTCGCGCAGCAAGGCGAGGCGGCGCTGCGGCTCTTGTTCGCGGATCTCAAGGGCATCGGCAGCGACGATCCGAGCTCGGCGCTGCGCAGCGTCTCCGGCTACGATCTGCCAACCTGGAATCGGCGCTGGCAGCTGTATTTGCTCGAAGCCTCGCCGACCGTCGCGTCCACTCCGAGCGGCGGTCGCTCTGGGGACCCGCGGGACCTGGCGCGGCGCGCGCGCCTAGGCGATCTGCTGCTCGGCGGGGGCCACGGCGCGGAAGCGGCGCTGACGCTGGCCCCGGGGCAGGCGGGTAGCTCGGTTGCCTACCGGTTCCGGGTGGCTCGAGCCGAGTTGGCGCGAAAGGACCCCGTGGAGGCTGCCGCGCGCCTTGGCGTCGAGACGGAAATTGATGGCCTGTTCGGACCCTGGTTCGGACTGCGTGGCCGGCTGCTCGAAAAGACCGACGCGGCTGCAGCTGCGCGCGCTTTCGCGCTCGGTGTCGCCTCGGATCCGCTGTCGGAGGAGGTGGCCTGTGAGGGGCGCTTCTCGGTGGGCTCCCGACTCGATGAGGACCGCCTGCCGCCCTCTCCTGCTGCCCGCGCTCTGTGCGAGGCCGCCCGAGCGTTGCCGCGAGATTGACGACGAGGGCGGCCTAGCCCTACGATGGGCGGTCGAATTCCGCGAAGTTCCAACGGATTTTTGGTGAGCCTCAGTACTTTTGCTGCCGCACAGATCCTGCGCGCTCTGCCGCGCGTCCACATCAGCCGGGCCGTCGGTCGCCTGTGCGATCAGCCGATACCAAGCGGGCTGGCTCGCGCAGTCGAACGCGCCTATTGCCGCGCGTATGGCGTGAACATGGACGAAGCAGAGGGGCACCTCGGCTCGTATCCGAGCTTCGACGCATTC
>JAEYOT010000617.1 GCA_023411445.1 Pseudomonadota bacterium | reverse complement strand
AGGCAGCACGGCGCCGAGCCCGGGCGCCAGCTCGAGCAACAGCAGCGGCAGCTACAGCGGTCCCCGCGACGTGATCACGTCGGACGGTGTTCGCACGGCGCTCATGCTCCGACGCATGTCGCTCAGCAACTTGCTCGACCAACCCGATCGAACGGCGTGGACGCTGGGCTTGGCCATCGAGACCCAGCTGCTGAGCGGCCAGAAAGAGGGCGAGACGGGGCTAGCGTTCCACGACGCAGCCTTGGCCGAGATCGAGCTCGGGCTGCGCACCAGCGAGGCCGCGAAGTACCCGACGAGCGAAGAGTCGGGCGCCTTCGCCTACGGCTACTACGTGGGCTACCAGGCGGCCTTGGGCTACCGCGGGCATCCGCTCGGCGTGCTCTTCGGCGTGCGCCCGGGGCTGCGCGGCGTCACCTTGGGCGACGCCCGAACCGGCGGCGTGCTGTTCCCGCTCTTCGGGGTGCTCGAGCTGCAGACCGGCGACGAGGACCTGCTCGCCGTGTCCGGCTGGTACGGCGCGATCCTGGGCGACCACCCCTCGCTCGGCGTACGGGCGGATCTCTCGCTGGAGTCCGCCTTCTTCCGCTTCCAGGTCGACCAGAACAAGCTACCCACCACCCTGGGGCGGACCAGCGGTGACGATCGCGTCGAGGTCGGCAGACAAGTCAACACCGCATACACCTTCGCGATTGGAGCTCACCTATGACCCAGCGTCCGCCGCTGCGATCCGCCTGGCCGCTGCTGGCTGCGCTCGCTCTCGGCGCCTGCTTGGAGGGCGATCCGAACCCGTACGACCGAGACACGAGCGAGGATGAGCCCGTGGCCGGCTCGAGCAACAACGGAAGCTCCGGCTCGAGCAGCAGCGGAGGCTTCGGCTCGATCAAGGCGTCCGGCAAGTGCTCGCAGAGCTCAGGCACGATGGCCACGCTGGTGCTGGACAACCGCACGCAGCGCGCGCTCCGAATCTACTGGGTCGACTACAACTGCCAGGAGCAGTACTACGGCGACGTCGCGGCCGGGCAATCCTTCACCGTGACCACTCACGCGACGCACCCGTGGCGCTTGCGTGATCTGGTCACGGAAACGCTCGTCTTCGAGTACATCGCCGGCACGGCCGCGACGCAGAACGTGGCCGTCGTCGAGCCGTGAGGCGGCAGGGCGGCGCCCGTCGCCTGCCCAGTAGGCTAGATCACCCGGTAAGGCGGGCAGTTGTTTCGAGGGGCGAGCTCGCATTTCCCGGCGATATCGCGGGAGGTGCTGGTCCCCCCCCTCGACAACGGGGGCCTGAGTGCTCAAATTGCTCCGTCCCGCCATGGCAAGCGACAAGCCGAAGGTCACGCCCGAAGAAGAGCTCGACGTCGCCACGCGTCCGAAGACGGACAAGCCGCGCAAGTACGTGGTGGTCTTGCACAACGACGACTACACCACCATGGAGTTCGTGGTGCACGTGCTCGAGAAGTTCTTCCACATGGGTGAGACCGAGGCGACGCGCGTCATGCTCCACGTTCATCACAAGGGCTACGGCATCGTCGGCACCTTCTCGCGTGACGTCGCGGAGACGAAGGCATCGCAGGTGACCGCCTACGCCAAGGAGCACGGGCACCCGCTCATGGTCACGGCCGAGCCAGAGGGCTACGGAGGCGAACAGTGAAGGTAAGCGCCGAGGTGGAGATTGCCTGCTCGCTCGCACAGAGCGAAGCGGCCCGCAGACGTCACGACTTGATCACGGTGGAGCACCTGCTCTACGCGCTGCTCCACGACGACGCGACCGCGCGCGTCGTGAGGGGCGCTGGGGGCAACGTGGACCGCTTGAAGAAGGAAATCGATCGGCTGCTCGAGAGTGAGCTGGCCAAGGTCCCGGGCGGAGATCCGGTCACCCCGGCGCCGTCACGAGGGTTTCAACGAGTGCTGCAGCGCGCGGCCATCCACGTGCAGTCCAGCGGCAAGGAGGAGCTCAAGGGCTACAACGTCCTCGTCGCCATCTTCGCCGAGGTGGACTCCCCTGCCGTGGAGGTGCTCTCGGCCATGGGCCTGACCCGCTACGACGTCGTCAGCTACGTCTCGCACGGCGTCTCCAAGGACGGCGGATCGGACGACGCGGCGCTCGAGCCGGCAGGACCGGAAGATGAGGACGAGGAGGGCGACGGCGAAGGCGAGAAGGTTTCGGATCCGCTAAGCAAGTTCGCGATCAACCTGAACGAGGCCGCCGCCGCTGGCCGCATCGAGCCGCTGGTCGGTCGCGACAAGGAGATCCGTCGCGCGATTCAGGTGTTGTGCCGCCGGCGCAAGAACAACCCCATTTTCGTCGGCGACGCGGGTGTCGGCAAGACGGCGATCGTGGAAGGGTTGGCGGCAAAGATCGTCGCCGGCGAGGTGCCCAAGCACTTGCTGAGCGCCACCATCTACGCGCTGGACATGGGCGCGCTGGTCGCCGGCACGCGCTTCCGTGGCGACTTCGAGAATCGGGTCAAGGCCGTCCTGAAGCAGATCCAAAAGCAAGAGGGCGCCATCCTGTTCGTGGACGAGCTGCACACGGTGGTGGGCGCGGGCGCGGCCAGCGGCGGCACGCTGGACGCCGCGAACCTGCTCAAGCCCGCGCTGTCCAACGGCACCCTGCGCTGCATTGGCGCTACCACCTTCGAAGAGTACCGCAGCCACCTGGAGCGCGACCGCGCGCTCGCTCGGCGCTTCCAAAAGATCGAGGTGCTGGAGCCGAGCTTGGAGGAGACGAAAGAGATCCTCAAGGGACTCAAGCCCAAGTACGAGGAGTTTCACCAGGTGGTGTACTCACCGGAGGCGATCGACGCCTGCGCGGTGCTTTCGGATCGTCACCTGCGCGATAAGAAGCAGCCTGACAAAGCCATCGACTTGCTGGATGAGTCCGGCGCGGACACCAAGCTGGAGGGCGGGGACAACGCGACCGTCACGGTGGAGCGCGTCGAGGCCGTGGTGGCGCGCATCGCGCAGATCCCGCCGCGCCAAGTATCCACGGACGACAAGAGCGCGCTCAAGAACCTGGACGCAGATCTGCACAAGGTCGTCTACGGCCAGGATCGCGCGCTGACCGAGCTAGTCACGGCGATCAAGCTCTCCCGCGCTGGCCTGCGCGCGCCGGAGAAGCCGATCGGCTCCTACCTCTTTACCGGCCCGACCGGCGTCGGCAAGACCGAGGCCGCCAAGCAGCTGGCCAAGACGCTCGGCATCGAGCTCATCCGCTTCGACATGAGCGAGTACATGGAGCGACACACCGTGTCGCGCCTGATCGGCGCGCCGCCCGGCTACGTCGGCTACGATCGCGGCGGGCTCCTCACGGAAGCCGTAGCGAAGACGCCCCACGCCGTGCTGCTGCTGGACGAGATCGAGAAGGCGCACCCGGACGTCTTCAACGTGCTCTTGCAGGTGATGGACCACGGCACGCTGACGGACAACAACGGCAAGAAGAGCGACTTTCGCCACGTAATCTTGATCATGACCAGCAACGTAGGCGCGCAGGATCTGCAGCGCGGCCTGATGGGCTTCGGCAGCCGCGACGAGCAGGGCCGCGACGACATCGCCTTCCGCAACACGTTCAGCCCGGAGTTTCGCAACCGGCTGGACGCTCGCATCGCGTTCGATCCGCTGTCGCCCGAGATCATGACGCGCGTAGTGGACAAGTTCATCGCCGAGCTCGGTAAGCAGCTGGCCGAGCGCGACGTCACGATCGAGCTCTCGCTCTCGGCCAAGGCGTACCTGGCGGAGAAGGGCTACGACAAGCAGAACGGCGCTCGCCCGCTCGGACGCCTGATCCAGGACGAGGTGAAGAAGCCGCTGGGCGACGAGCTGTTGTTCGGCGCCTTGGAGAACGGCGGCCACGTGCGGGTCGACACTGAAGGCGGCAAGCTGAGCTTCAGCTTCCGGTCGAAAGCAGAGCCCGGCCCGAAGCTCCTCAACTAAGCTGCCACCGCGATGGCAGAGGCGCCGCGTTGGCAGTTCTACGTCGACCGCGGCGGCACCTTCACCGACTGTATCGGTCGTGATCCAAGCACGGGCGAGCTATCCGTGGTCAAGGTGCCGTCTACGGATGACGCTCCGTTGCTCGGCATTCGGCGCTTGCTCGGCTTGCCGCCCAACGCGCCCATCCCGCCCTGCGAGCTTCGGCTCGGTACGACGCTCGGCACCAACGCGCTCTTGGAGCGGCGCGGCGCGCGCTCGGCGCTGCTGCTGACCTCGGGCTTCGGAGACCTGCTAGCCCTCGGCGATCAGACGCGACCGGACCTGTTCGCGCTCCGGATCGAGCGCCCGGCGCCCCTGCCCGAGCGGATCCTGGAGGTGCCGGCGCGGCTTCAGCCTGACGGCAACGTGCTGACGCGCTTCGATCCGACCACGCTGCGCGAGCAGCTCTGCGAGCTCCGCGCGTCGGGCATCGAGAGCTTGGGCGTGGCCGTGCTGAACGACTACGGCACGGGCGTGCTCGAGCCAGAGATCGCGGCCATCGCACGCCAAGCTGGCTTCGCGCACGTGGCGTGCGGCCACCAGCTCGCGCCCAGCATCGGCTACTTGGCCCGCGCCAGCACGGTCGCGATCGACAGCTACCTCACCCCGCTACTCGTGCGCTACCTCGACGCGCTGAGGCGCGAGCTACCAGGCTCTCGCCTGCTGCTCATGCAGTCGAGCGGCGGCTTGTGCGAAGCGTCTCGCTTCCGAGGTACCAGCTCCGTGCTTTCTGGGCCGGCGGGCGGCGCCGTGGCGTTGGCGGCAGTGGCGCTGGCCGCGGGGGCGAAGCGCGCGGTCGGCTTCGATATGGGCGGCACCAGCACCGACGTCTCGCGCGTGGAGGCCGGGCAGGTCTCGCGCGTGCGTGAGGCGGACGTGGCGGGCTGCCGCATCAGCGCGCCCATAGTCGCCGTACACACGGTCGCCGCCGGCGGTGGATCCATCTGTCGCTATGATGGCGAGCGCTTGCGAGTGGGGCCGGAGAGCGTGGGCGCGGATCCGGGGCCGCTCTGCTACGGGCGCCCCGGCGCCACGGAGCTATCGATCTCGGACGTCAACCTAGCGCTGGGTCGCCTGATCGCCGATCGCTTCCCGCTCCCGCTGCAGGAAGCGGCGCCGCTCGGCAAGCTGCAGGCGATCGCAGAGCAGCTGCGCGCCGCTGGCCACGACTACTCGGCCTACGACGTGGCCGAGGGCTTCTTTCGCGTCGCCGGCGCGAGCATGGCCCAAGCCATCCGCGAGGTGACCGTGTCGCGCGGGTTCGATCTGCGGGAGCACGCCCTGGTGGTGTTCGGCGGAGCGGGCGGTCAGCACGCCTGCGCGTTGGCGCGTGAGCTTGGTACGCCGGAGATCCTGTTTCATCCGCACGCCGGCGTGCTCTCGGCGCTCGGCATCGGCCTTTCAGAGCTGAGCTGGGACGGCAGCGCCGAAGCTGGCGGCGTGCCTCTGTCGGAAGCGGCTCTGGCGGCGCTGGAGCCAGCGTTCGCGCGGCTAAGAGCCAGCGGCCAGTGCGCGCTCGAACGCGACGGCGCCGATCCCACCACGCTACGGCTGACGGAGACGGTCGGCTTGCGCTACGCCGGCACCGAGACGGCGCTCGAGGTGGCGCGCAGCAGCCTCACGGCGATGAGCGCCGCCTTCAGCGAGCGCTTCCGCGCGTTGTTCGGCTACGTGCACGAGGGTCGGTCGCTCGAGCTCACGCACGTGTCCGTCGTGCTGCGCTCCCCTTCCGCGCCGCCGGCCAGCCACGCCGGCCGCGCCAGCGGCGGTGCTCCGCCGGTGCTCCGTCGCAGCCGTTGGTACTACGAGGGGCGCTGGCTCGAGGATGTGCCGGTGTACGAACGCGAGGCGCTGACCGACGGCGCGGAGCTGCACGGGCCCGCCATCATCGCGGAGGCGACCGGCACGATCGCGCTCGAGCCTGGCTTCGTCTTGCGCGCGAGCGAAGACGGTCTGCTCCGCGTCTCACCTGTCGTCGCCGCCGCGCGCCCCGAGCCGCGCGCTGTGCCGCAGGAGCAGCAGCAACAGCCGGATCCGGTCCTGCTCGAGATCTACGCCAATCGCTTCATGTCAATCGCCGAGCAGATGGGGCGCACGCTCCGGCTCACGTCGATGAGCGTGAACATCCGCGAGCGCCTGGACTTCTCGTGCGCCGTGTTCGATCGCCACGGCGAGCTCACCGCCAACGCACCGCACATCCCCGTGCACCTCGGCGCCATGAGCGAGTCGGTCAAGGCCGTGATCCGCGCTCACCCCCAGCTTCAGCCCGGCGATGTGTTCGTGACCAACGATCCTGCGGGAGGCGGCTCGCACCTGCCGGACATCACCGTGATCGCGCCCGTGCACGACGCGAGCGGGCAGCTGCGCTTCTTCGCCGCGGCGCGCGGCCACCACGCGGACGTGGGAGGGACGACGCCCGGATCCATGCCGGCCTTCTCCAGCAGCCTGGCGGAGGAGGGCGTCGTGCTGCGCGCCGTCAAGGCCAGCCAAGGTGGCGAGCTGGATCAGCGCGCGCTCCGCGGCTGGTTCGAAGCAGGTCCCCTGCCCGCCCGCCGAGTCCGCGAAAACCTGGCGGATCTGGAGGCGCAGCTGGCAGCGGTGCGCACCGGGGCGCGGCTCTTGCTCGACTTGGCGCGCGAGCACGGCATCGACCAAGTCGAACGCTACATGGGCTTCGTTCAGGACAACGCCAGCCGCGAGGTCGAGCGCGCGCTCGCGAGCTTGCCCGCCGGACGCAGCACCTTCCGCGACGCGCTGGACGACGGCACCCCGCTGGTCGTCGCCTTGGAGGTGGACCAGCAGGGGCTGTGTGTGGACTTCACGGGCACTGGTGCCGAGCACCCCGGAAACCTCAACGCCCCACGCGCCGTGACCATGGCGGCCGTGCTGTATTTCCTGCGGCTGCTGGTGGCCAAGCCCATCCCGCTCAATAGCGGCTGCTTGCGGCACGTACGCGTCCTGATCCCGCCGCGCAGCCTGCTCGATCCGGGCCCCGAGCGCGCCGTCGCGGGCGGCAACGTCGAAACCTCTCAGCGCATCGTGGACGTGCTGCTGGCCGCCGCGGGCCTGCTCGCTGGGAGCCAGGGCACGATGAACAACCTCTCCTTCGGCAACGAACGCTACGGCTACTACGAGACGATCGCGGGCGGCGCCGGCGCCGGACGCAGCTTCGATGGCGCTTCGGGCGTGCACACGCACATGACCAACACGCGCATCACCGACGCTGAGGTGATGGAGCGACGCTTCCCCGTCCGTGTGCTGGAGCACAGCATGCGACGAGGCTCGGGCGGCGCCGGCCAGCAGCGTGGAGGGGACGGCGTGCGTCGCAGCTTCGAGTTCTTGGAGCACGCGCAGGTGTCGCTCCTGACTCAGCGCCGCACGCTGGCGCCGTTCGGCCTGAACGGTGGGCTACCGGGGCTACCCGGCAAGAACGAGGTGAACGGGCGCCCCGTCCCCGGCTCGGTCACGTTATCGCTCGCGCCCGGCGATCGTCTCACCATCGAGACGCCCGGCGGTGGCGGCTTCGGCCCCCCAGCAACCCCTTAGGGCGCCTGCTGGCCGGCGGCGGCCGCGGCGTCGATCCGAGCTCGCACCGTGAGCGCGAGGGAGCAGCTGTTCGCTTGCCGCGCCTGAGCAGCAGCGATCGCCGGATCGGTCACCTTGCGCCCACCCACTGCCACGAAATCCCCCGACGCCTCGGCGCGCAGCCGAAGCAATGGCGTACGGCTCTCCACGTCCCAAATCCCGACGCGAGCAAAGTGGGGTAAGCGCTGCAGACGCTCTTCAGCCGACTCGGTCGACTCCGGCTCGGCGGGGGGCAAGCCGCCCGCAGGATCTTCGTCGATGACCAGCGTGACGAAGCGCGCCTTGCTCATGATCTCGACCGCCACAGGGACGTCGTGCTTGGCCACGCTGTCCAGATCGCGATCGTAGGCGCTCACGCCGAGCTCGCTGTCCGCCAAGTGCAGCTCGTCGGTCCATTCACTCGAGAGCACGCGCAGGGCGCGGTAGGCGAGCCGCATGTTGTACGGGCGCGGCGGCGGGGCGCACACGTTCCACTCGTTACACAAGAGGCCCGGCTCGCAGTCGCTCGTCACGCGGCAGCTCGGGCCTTCCGTCGGCAAGCTGCTCGGG
>JAEYOT010000565.1 GCA_023411445.1 Pseudomonadota bacterium | reverse complement strand
ACCTGGAAGTCTTTGACGGACTCGGTGAACTTCATGGCCGGCAACCTCACGGCGCAGGTGCGCAACATCGCCGAGGTGACCACCGCCGTCGCCAAGGGCGATCTGAGCCGCAAGATCACGGTCGATGTGAAGGGCGAGATCTTGGAGCTGAAAATCACCATCAACACGATGGTGGATCAGCTCAACGCCTTCGCCAGCGAGGTGACGCGCGTCGCGCGCGAGGTCGGCACCGAGGGCAAGCTGGGCGGCCAGGCCGAGGTCCCCGGCGTCGCCGGTACTTGGAAGGACCTGACGGACAACGTCAACTCCATGGCCACCAACCTAACCAATCAGGTGCGCAACATCGCCGAGGTGGCCACCTCCATCGCCAGCGGCGATTTGTCCAAGAAGATCACGGTGGACGTGCGTGGCGAGCTGCTCGTCTTGAAAGAGACGCTCAACACCATGGTGGAGCAACTGCGCTCGTTCGCCGGCGAGGTGACGCGCGTCGCGCGCGAGGTCGGCACCGAGGGGCGTCTGGGCGGACAGGCCAACGTGCCCGGCGCCGCCGGCACGTGGAAGGACTTGACGGACAACGTCAACCTGCTCGCCGGCAACCTCACCACGCAGGTGCGCAACATCGCTGAGGTGACGACCGCCGTCGCCAGCGGCGACCTCTCGCGCAAGATCTCCGTGGACGCGCGCGGCGAGATTTTGGAGCTGAAGAACACCGTCAACACGATGGTGGATCAGCTGAACGCCTTCGCCAGCGAGGTGACGCGCGTCGCGCGCGAGGTCGGCACGGACGGCAAGCTCGGCGGCCAAGCTCAGGTGCCCAGCGTCGGCGGCACGTGGAAGGATTTGACGGACACCGTGAACGTGATGGCCGCCAACCTGACCGAGCAGGTGCGCGGCATCGCCAAGGTCGTGACCGCCGTAGCCAGCGGCGACCTGAAGCAGAACTTCACCATCAAGAGCAAAGGCGAAGTGGCGGCGCTGGCCGACACCATCAACAACATGACCAGCACGCTGGCCACGTTCGCCGAGCAGGTGACGACGGTCGCGCGCGAGGTCGGCGTGGAGGGACGCCTAGGCGGTCAGGCCAACGTGCCCGGCGCCGCCGGCACGTGGAAGGATCTGACCGGCAACGTGAACATGCTGGCCGCCAATTTGACCGGCCAGGTGCGCGCCATCGCCGAGGTGGCCACGGCGGTGACCAAGGGTGACTTGACTCGCTCCGTGCAGGTCGAAGCGCGCGGTGAGGTGGCAGAGCTGAAGGACAACATCAACACGATGATCAGCAACCTTCGCCTGACCACGGAGCGCAACACCGAGCAGGATTGGCTGAAGACCAACCTGGCGCGCTTCACCAGCATGCTCCAAGGCCAGCGCGATCTGGTGCGCGTGGGGCAAATGCTGCTGTCCGAGCTGGCGCCGCTGGTCGGCGCGCATCAGGGCGTGCTTTACCAGCGCGCGGACGACCAGGGCAGCGCGCCCACCCTGCGGCTGCTCGCAGCCTACGCTGACGACGGCAAGAACGGGCACGCCGCGCGGCTCAAGCTGGGTGAAGGCTTGGTCGGGCAGTGCGCGGTGGAGCGCCGACGCCTGCTGATCACCGAGCTACCGAAGGACACCATCCGCATCGGCTCCGGCCTGTTCAGCGCGCTGCCGCGCAACGTGATCGTGCTACCGGTGCTGTTCGAGGAGCAGGTCAAAGCCGTGATCGAGCTGGCCTCGCTCAGCGAGTACACTCCCTCTCACCTGGCGTTCCTCGACCAGCTCACCAGCAGCATCGGCATCGTCCTCAACAGCATCGAGGCCACGATGCAAACCGAGGGGCTGCTGGAGCAATCGCAGAAGCTAGCGACCGAGCTACAGCTGCAGCAAAAAGAGCTTCAGCAAACCAACGAGCAGCTTGGACAAAAGGCTCAGCAGCTCGCCGAGCAGAACGCCGAGGTCGAGCGCAAGAACCAGCAGATCGAGCAAGCGCGCCGTGCCCTGGAGGAGAAGGCAGAGGAGCTAGCCTTGACCTCCAAGTACAAGTCCGAGTTCTTGGCCAACATGTCGCACGAGCTGCGCACGCCGCTCAACAGCATCCTGATCTTGGGCCAACAGCTGAGCGACAACCCGGAGCAGAACCTCAGCCCCAAGCAGGTCGAGTTCGCCCGCACCATCCACAGCGCCGGCACGGATCTGCTGAACCTGATCAGCGACATCTTGGACCTGTCCAAGATCGAGTCCGGCACCGTGACGGTCGAGCCGGCCGAGGTCTTCTTCAGCACCATGCTGGAGAGCGTGGCGCGCCCGTTCCGCCACGACGCGGATGCGCGAGGCCTCACCTTCGAGATCCAGCTGGACTCGCGGCTCGGTCGCAGCCTGACGACGGATCCCAAGCGCGTGCAGCAGGTGCTGAAGAACCTGCTATCCAACGCCTTCAAGTTCACCGAGGAAGGCGGCGTGCGCCTGAACGTGACGTCCGTGTCGGGCGGGTGGGCTTCCGATCACCCGGTGCTGTCGCAGGCGGCCAGCGTGGTGGCGTTCGAGGTGTCCGACACTGGTATCGGCATCGCGCCCGAGAAGCAGAAGATCATCTTCGAGGCCTTCCAACAAGCGGACGCCGGCACCAGCCGCAAGTACGGCGGCACTGGCTTGGGCTTGGCCATTAGCCGAGAGCTTGCCACGCTGCTGGGCGGCGAAATCCAGCTGCGCAGCCAGCCGGGCACTGGCAGCACCTTCACGCTGTACCTGCCGCTCCGCTACCAAGGTCCCTCCGCCTCCTGGCGGGACGTCGCGTCCCGGCCCCACTATGAAGCGCCGATCTCGCCGGTGCGGGTCGCGGACGCCACGCCGGAGCACGTGCCGGACGACCGCGCCGACCTACAGCCGGGGGACTCCAGCCTCCTGATCGTCGAGGACGACCCGCACTACGCGCGCGTGCTCGCCGATCTCGCCCGAGATCGCGGCTTCAAGGTCCTGATCGCCGGCCGCGGTACGGAGGCGCTCAACCTGGCGCGCGAGTTTCGCCCCACCGCGGTGTCGCTCGACGTGTTTCTGCCAGACATGCTGGGCTGGACCGTGCTCAGCCATTTCAAGCAGGATCCAGAGCTGCGGCACATCCCCGTGCAGATCGTGACGTTGGACGACAATCGCCAGCATGGCCTGTCGCGCGGCGCCTTCTCCTTCATCACCAAGCCTGCGACCACGGAGGGCCTGGAGGCCGCCTTCGCGCGCATCAAGGACTACGCAACGCCGCGCCGCAAGCGCCTCTTGATCGTGGAGGACAATCACGCGGAGCTGCTCAGCATCAAGGAGCTGCTCGGCCACGACGACATCGACGTGGTCACGGCCAACAGCGGCAAGGAAGCGCTGCGGGTGCTGCGCGAGCAACCCATCGACTGCATGGTGCTGGACCTGCGCTTGCCGGACATCTCCGGCCTGGAGGTGCTGGCGCAGGTGCAGGGCGAGCTCGAGCTGCCGGATTTGCCGGTCGTGGTGTTCACCGGCAAGGAGCTCTCCAGTGAGCAAGAGAAGCAGCTGCAAGAGCTGGCGCGCAAGGTGGTGATCAAGGGCGTGGAATCGCCTGAGCGTTTGCTCGACGAGACGGCGCTCTTCCTGCACCGTGTCATCGCCGACCTACCACCGCACAAGCAGCAGATGCTCGAGCGCCTGCACCGCTCGGATGAGGACCTGCGCGGGCGCAAGGTGCTGGTGGTTGACGACGACGTGCGCAACATCTTCGCCCTCGGCAGCGTGCTCGAGCGTCACGGCATGAAGGTGATCACGGCTCAAACCGGGCAGGAGGCCATCACTACGCTGGAGACGGAGACGGACATCGCCATCGTGCTCATGGACATCATGATGCCCGAGATGGACGGCTACCAAACCATCGGGATCATCCGGAACAACGCGCACTTCCGCCGCCTGCCGATCGTGGCGTTGACGGCCAAGGCCATGAAGGGAGACCGTGAGAAGTGCCTGGACGCCGGCGCGTCAGACTACTTGGCCAAGCCGGTGAACACGGATCAGCTGCTCGCCACCTTGCGCATGTGGCTTCACCGCTGACCAGCTCATTTTGCCAGGCCATCTCTGAGCGCTTGGTGCCCGAAGCGCTCCGAGCAGGCCGGCAGCCGGCTCGTCTTCATCTCGGACAACAACGGCTTCGACTGGCAGTTGAAGCTCGCGCTGACGTGATAGAAGCGGCGCATGCGCTTCATCGTCATGCACAAGACCGACGCACACATGGAGGCGGGAGGTCCGCCCAACCCGGAGATCGTCCAAAAGATGGGCGAGCTGGTACAGGGGAGCTTGAAGCAGGGCGTGTTCCAGAGCGGCGCAGGGCTGCACCGCAGCGCACGCCGCGTGCGGCTCTCGTGCCGCAGCGGCGAGTGCAGCGTCGAAGCGGGACCTTACAGCGGGCGCAACGAGCTCATCGCCTCGTTCGTGATGATCAGCGCGACCTCGCTGGACGCCGCGATCGGACACGCGCGGCGACTGGCCACCCTGCTCGGAGACTGCGAAATCGAGGTCGGCCCCGTGGTGGAACCTTGGGACCTGGGGCTGGTCCCGCGGCCGAGCAGCCCTCCCGAGCGCTTCCTGCTCCTGTGCAAGGCCGGGCCGGACGATGAGGCAGCGGACACGTCCGAGAAGTACCGCGCGGCGGTCAGGCCGCTCAGCGACGGCTTCGCGAACGACGGCGCGGTGTTGGCCGCCGACAGCCTGGCGCCGAGCCGCTCCGCGTCGCGCCTGAAAGCCGGGAAAGCACGTACGTGGGTGGACGGACCCTTCGCGGAGTCCAAAGAGCTGATCGCCGGCTTCTCGGTGCTAGAGCTGCCGTCGAAGGCGGACGCGCTGGCTTGGGCCGATCGCTATGCGGCCATCTTGGGTGACAGCGCTGAGG
>JAEYOT010000541.1 GCA_023411445.1 Pseudomonadota bacterium | reverse complement strand
AGCCAGGCCAGCGCCTGCGCGAAGCCGGCGAAGCGCACCCGCTGCGCGGCGCTGCCGCTACCGACCAGCTCGCTGCCTTCCGTGGGCAACAGCCGGCACGCCTCGGCGCCCACGCCGCCCGACGGCGCCCAATCCGGGTTGTTCTGGATGCCGATGAAGCTCGGGCTCACGCCGACCGCGGCGTAAGCGAGCAGCGTGCTCCGCCAGTGCTCGGCCAACCCTCCGTAGTCGAAGCTGCCGTCGGCCAGGCGCTTGAGCGTGCAGCTCTCCGGCGAGCTGCACAGGCGCGAGCCGTTCGCCTTCAGCTCGCTAGGCGGGCTCCAGGAGCTCAGCAGCACGAGCGGCTCCCGGCCTAGGCTCCGCTCTGCCGCGGCGATCAGGCGTTCTGCGCTGGCCAGCTCCGTGTCCGCGACCTCGCCGTAGCGGTTACGAAGCCTGAGCACGTCCAGCCCCAGCCCCGCGAACATGGCGTGCTCCAGCTCCGCCGAGCGCGGGAAGTCCGCGATGTCCTTCTCGGCGTAGCCGACTGTCGCGCCGAATCCCGAGAGCGTTTGGAAGCGCGCGGACGTGTTCACGTCGATGTCGATGCTGCGTGGCTGGCAGGAGCGCTCTGGGGCCGAGCTACACGCGAGCGCCGGCTGTGCTTCGCTCACGGGCGCACATACGGAGCCGGGCAGGCTCTCGCACGCGGTGTCGTCGCTACAGGGCAGCGTGCACACGTTGCAGACGCAGCTCAGCTCGCCGCAGTCGGCGTCCACCTCGCAAGACCTGAGCCAGTTCGTTTGGCTGTCGCTGCTGGGGCCCTTGGGCGCGGGGCTGCACGCGAGCGTCGCCAAGAGCGCGGCGGGCAGCAGCGTCGTGATCGCGATTCGACGTAGGCTCATGGCGCCTCCTCTTCTGCTGTCAGGTATTGTCCGCAGTAAACGGTGACCTTGTAAGTGCGCGCGGGGCGGTGCTCGCGGTTGTAGGCCGACACCTCCTCCCACAGCGGCACGGCTACCTGCCTCAAGCTGGACAGCAGGCGACGCACCTCCTGCTCGCGAGGGTGTCCCGGCCACAGGTCGAAGCACAGCGTGGTGCCGCCGACCTCGTCTGCCGCCGCCGACACGTGCTTGCCGCTCACCACCTTGGCTGCGAGCGCGCTCAGCACCGCGCGGTGGTGGTCGATGATCGCCGCCTCCCAGCCCGCGGCTTCACCCAGCGGGATCAGGCAGCGATCGGTGGTCCAATAGTCGACGCCTGCGCTGTGCTCGACCCGGATCCGCTCCTCCTTCACCAGGCGCTCCAGCGCCCGGCTCAGCGCCGGCTCGCCCAGCGGCAAGGCCTCCTCCAAGCGCGCTCGCGAAATGCGCCCCGCGCGGTAGACGTGCACCCAGACCAGCGCCGCCTCGTTGGCGCCCACGTCCGAGCTCTTGGCGGCGCCCAGCTGCTCGAGCTCCTCGGACGTGGCCGCGCGGTAGCGCGTGTCATCGCCGCGCCCGCTGCGCAACACGAGGCCGCTCTCCACCAAGTCGTTCAGGATGCTGCGCACCTTGAGCTCCTCGTCGTGCTCGAAGTGCTCCAGCACCTGCTCGCGCGAGGCCTCGCCCTGCTCGGTCAAGAACGCGTGGATCGCGCTCCACAGCGTCACACCGCGCCGCGTGGCGGACTCGCTCAGGCGCTGCACCTTCTGCTGATAGGAGCGCAAGGCCAGCCCGAACATGTCCGCGATCACCTTCTTGCCGACGCCTTGGCTCTCCAGCTCGCGCACCAGCGAGACGAACACCTCGTCGGCGACGTGCGAGAGTGGGGAGCGCGCGCCATCGACCGTGGACAGCTGCGCGATCAGCACCATCGTCTGGCGCACGATCGCGTCGATCAACACTTGCGCGTTCATCTGCTGCTCCCATTAGGACTCACGGACACGGGCGGCGCCAGCGCAAATGCGGCAACAGATGACGACCTGGTCCCCCGTGTGAAAATCCTCATCTCCCAGCTGCAATCGTGCAGCGTCGCGGTTTGTGGAACCTGTTCCAGGTCAGCGGCTTTTTTACGTGCTGGCGGTGCCGCGCTTCACTCGGACGTCAGCGTAAGGCGATTGGCTAACGTGGTCAGCGTGTACACGCTGACGCCCAGCACGACCTCCAGCGCCTGCGCGTGATCGAAGCCGGCCGCGAGGAAGTCACTCCACACCTCGGACGGCACGTCGCCGTGTGTTTCCACCGTCGCCACGATGAAGCGGCGTAGCGCCTCCAAGCGAGGCTCGGCGAGGGGCGAGCCGCTCTCGAGCGCGTCGATCAGGCTCGCGGGCGCGCGCTGAGCTTGGAGCAGCCGCCGGTGCAGGTTGACGCAGAAGCGACAGCCGTTGAGCCGCCCCATGGTCATGGCCAGGACCTCGCGCTCGAGCGGAAGGAGCGTGCCGCGCTCGAGCTGGCTCAGGCCATTCAGCGCCGCCGCCAGCACCGCCGGCGCCGCTGCGTAGCGCGTGAGTGGCTCCGGAATACGACCGTGCAGCTGCTTAGCGCGGGCGAGCGCGGCGCGCGCCGGCTCGGGAGCGGAGGTTTCGTCGTAGCGCGGAAATGATCGGGCAAACATGGCTTAGATCCGTAGGTTAATTGTCAATGCAACTATGCGTCCGTAGCTTCGTCCGTGCAGAAGACCTCGGCGCTCAGCGCAGGTTTGCGAGCAGGCGCCCGAGCGTGCGGTGCGTGATCTCCAGGTCTCGCTCTGGGATGTCACGCTCCAGGCGCTCCACCAGCTCCTTGGCGATCGGCACCAACTTCGGCTTTAGGCTCTTGCCGCTTCGCGTCAATCGGATCAGGCGCGAGCGCGCGTCCTGGGGATCCACACAGCGCTCGACTAGCCCGCTCTTCTCCATCGTGTCGAGGATGCGGGACATGGTCGGGCGATCGCGCAGCGTGCTCTCGCTCAGCGCGGACTGGCTCTGGCCATCTTTTTGCCAGAGCCGTACCAGCACCACCCATTGCTCTGGTGTCAGCTCCAAGCCATGGCTGGCGAACGCCTTGTACGTGAGCGAGCGCAGCTGCTGGTAGCAGGCGTGGATCAAAAACGGCAACGCGCGCTCGAGGTGCACCTCATCGCCATCGAATTGGCCGCGCATGCCGGTAACGTAGGGCCGGATGAGTTAATTGTCAATGCAATCAAATCTCGGCCGTCGGTCCCTCCAGAGCCAAGGGTGCTCGCTGTTGACTTGGGCGCGGCGGGCCTCCGCCACAAAGCGAAGACGCCCCGCTCCGAAGAGCGAGGCGTCCATCCTCACGAGCGCGCTGGCGGCTCAGCGGCGCTTGAACGGCGTCTTGCCCGAGTACACCTGCTCGTCGCCCAGCTCGTCGGCGATGCGCAGCAGCTGGTTGTACTTGGCGATGCGATCCGAGCGCGACAGGCTGCCCGTCTTGATCTGACCACAGTTGGTGGCGACCGCCAGGTCCGCGATGAAGGCGTCTTCCGTCTCGCCCGAGCGGTGCGAGGCCACGCTGGTGTAGCCCGCCGTCGCGGCCAGCCGCATCGTGTCCAGCGTCTCCGTGAGGGAGCCGATCTGGTTGACCTTGATCAAGATCGAGTTGGCGATCTTCTTCTCGATGCCCTGCGATAGGCGCTTCACGTTCGTGACGAACAGGTCGTCACCCACCAGCTGGATCTGGCTGCCGAGCTTGTCGGTCATCAGCTTCCAGCCCTCCCAGTCGTCCTCCGCGAAGCCGTCCTCGATGCTGACGATGGGGTACTTCTTGATCAGCTCGCCGTACACGTCGCACAGCTCGGCCGCCGTGCGCGGCTGCTTGTCCCAGGTGTACTTGCCGTCCTTGTAGAACTCGCTGGCGGCGCAATCCATGGCGATCGCGACCTGATCGCCGGGCTTGTAGCCGGCGGCTTCGATCGCGCTCATCACGCGCTGGATGGCCTGCTCGTTGGAGGCCAGGCGCGGCGCGAAGCCACCCTCGTCGCCCACGGCCGTGACCATGCCTTCCTTCTTCAGGATGCTCTTGAGGTTGTGGAAGACCTCGGCGCCGGCGCGCAACGCCTCGCCGAAGGTCTCGAAGCCTTGCGGCACGATCATGAACTCTTGCACTTCCAGGCCGCTGTCGGCGTGAGCGCCGCCGTTGATGATGTTCATCAAGGGCGTGGGCAGCACGCGGGCCTGCACGCCGCCGAGGTAGCGCCACAGCGGCAGGTCCACCGTGTCCGCGGCCGCGCGGGCCGTGGCCATCGAGACCGCCAAGATCGCGTTGGCGCCGAGCTTGGACTTGTTGGGCGTGCCGTCCAGCTCGAGCAGGCGCTGATCGACCGAGGGCTGATCGAGCGCGGACATGCCGACGATGGCCGGACCGAGCTTGTCGTTGACGTTCGCGACCGCTTGCAAGACGCCTTTGCCGAGGTAGCGCTTCTTGTCCCCGTCGCGGAGCTCGTTGGCTTCGTGCTCGCCGGTCGAGGCGCCGCTCGGAACGGCGGCACGGCCGAAGCCGGAAGAAGTATGGACCTCTGCCTCCACCGTCGGGTTGCCCCGGGAGTCGAGGATTTCGCGTGCTTGAACGTGGAGAATCTCAGGCATGGGCGGGAGGTATCACGTCCGGATAGACGGTGCGAGCAGGTTCCCGCGCCGCGGGCCGGGCGCCTGTTTTGCGCACAACCCAGCCAAATTCGGCCGCGTTCGCCACCGCGGAAACGTGAGCGAAACGGCCCCTAGCTGGCGATCCGGGTTGGCCAGTCGCCCCTCCGCCTCCGCGGGACGGCGGCGGCGCAGGGTGCCGGTGTGCGGACGGACTGAGCGTCCAGTGCACCCGGCGCCTTCATGCGTAGCGTTGCAGGCGTTCCATCCCGTCGTCGACGCTGCCCGGCGCGAGGCGGGTGACGGGGCCGCAGTCCGGAGGAACGGTCGCGGCGGGGGCCGCAGGCTCCGCGGGCTCGTGCAAGAAGAGCCAGTGGATGAGCTCGTTGCGGCCCGACACCTTGAGCCGCCGAAAGACCGCGGTGATCTGATTGGCGATGGTTCGCGTCGATGTCCCTCGCAGGCGCGAGATGTCCGTGTAGGGTAGGCCCTCCACCAGGGAGCGTACGACGTCAAGCTCCGCTGGGGGCAGCATTCGCTTCATCGCTCGTTCTGGTCTCGGCACCGAGATCACGCGCAGACCGTCGGCGCCGTCTGGACGACTGAGGCGCGCGTAGCGCTGGTAGTCTTCCGCGCAGTACGACATTGCTGCCAGCATGAGCAGGGGGTTGGCGCGGGAGGGGCGGTCCCTGACGCCGATGGCAGCCAGAGCGAGCCGCGCGTTGAGGGCGACGCTCGACGGGGCCAGCTCTAGCTCGATAGCCACGCGCTTCTGTCCATGACCACACAGGATACTGTGGAGGATGAACAGGCGCCGACCGCACAGCTCGGCGTTGGGCTCCGGCGGGCGCGGCTCCACGGTGACGTAGCAACGGTCCCTGGTGAAGAACGTGTCTACCACGCGCGCCTCGCCGCATTTCAGCTCGTTCCACAAACTGGCGAGGCTGATCCTTTCGGTCGCCGCCCCGTCGACCGAGACAGCTTGCTCACGAATGCTGGTGATGTCGTTGAAGTCAGAGGTCATGGTCATGTGCGCTTTCAGTTGGGCGTGCGGCGCCAAGCGGTGCTGCTGCGCGAAGACGAGCGGCTGCACCGACGAGGCTCCCCTCTCGCCATGGCTATGTTCGAGTTCAAGCGGTGGGCCGTCCGTTGCCCGAGGTTGTTTCGTGATCGGTCCCCGCCCTGGTCCATTGCGCACGGCCGAATCGAGTCCAGTCCTCACAGATTGGAGGGGTGGCCTCGAGTGGCCCACGAATGTCGATGCCCCGCTCGCCTAGCTGTGGCGCGCGGAGAGCGTGACTCTCGAAGCGAGAGCTCGCTTCAGGGAATCATTGGCTGCGCTCGTGGAGCGGCCCCTGATGCTGAAGCGCGTCGTCCATCGAAGATAAGGTGAGCTCGATGTGACTTCGTGCCAGGTCCAACAATGACTCCAGCTCCGCCGTCTCCACGCCGAGCCGAGCGTGGACGCGCTGCTTGATCAGCGCGAACACGTTGGCAGCTGCTCGCTGCAACTGGCGAGAGATGCTCGACTGGTTGAGATGGTACATCTTTGCGATGCGCGTCGTGCTCAAGCCTGCCACCAAGTGCAGCTGCAGCAGCATGCGCTCCCGGGCGGGTAGCTCGTTCAACGCCAGAACCAGCTCCTGCCGGAACAGCTCACCGTAGTGCTCCTTGAGCAACGCCAGCTCTTGGTCGCACACGTCTGAGATCTCATCGGCGAGCGCTTCGCGCGTCATGAGCACTTCTGGGCTGCTGACCTTCGCCAAGCGGAGTGCCAGGCGTTTCGCGGAGGTGCGGAGCCAAGCGCTGAGC
>JAEYOT010000522.1 GCA_023411445.1 Pseudomonadota bacterium | reverse complement strand
GGCCGGGGGCCAGGTCCGGCTGCTGCTCCACTGTCACGTCAGCGGTCAGGAGCTGCACCGAGCCGCCTTGCTGCACGCTGTCTCGGGCGTTGGTGATCAGGTTCAGCACCACTTGGTCCAGCTGGCTGGGGTCCGCCAGCACGCGACCGCTCGCGCCGAGCTCCAGCGTGAGGTTGGTGCGCTCGTCCAGCAGCCGCCGCAAGAGCGGCTCCAGCCGCCGAAGCTGCGTGTTGGGCTCCAGCACGCGCGGCTCGATCACCTGCCGCCGCGCGAAGGCCAACAGCTGCGCCGTGAGCGCCGCGCTGCGCTCGGCGGTCGCGCGAATCTCCGTGAGCAGCGGCTTCACTTCATCCAGCGAGCTCAGGCTGCTGGCAAAGTCCACATTGCCCAAGATGGCCGTGAGCATGTTGTTGAAGTCGTGCGCCACGCCACCAGCGAGCCGCCCGATGCTCTCTAGCTTCTGCGCCTCCAGCAGGCGCGCCTCGAGCGCGCGGCGGTGTGTGACATCCATCACGCTGCCCACCACGCGTGCGGCCCTGCCCTCGGAGTCCGGCAACGTGATACCGGACGCGGCGACCCAGCGCAGCTCCCCGCTCTCCAGCACGATGCGGTGCTCGATCGGTCCGTAGCGTCCCTCCGTCACCGCTCGCGCCATCGCGTCTGTGACGCGCGCACGATCCTCGGGGTGGATGCGCTGGCCCACCATCTCGGTCACATGCGGAGACTCTTCCTCGCCCTCGACGCCGAAGATCTTGCGCGTGGTCTCGTCCCAGGTGCCGTAGCCCGTCGGCACTTCGTACGTCCAGATACCCAAACCGGTCGCGTTGAGCGCCAGCTGGAGCAGCACGCGCTTCTCCTCCAGCTCGGACACGTCGGTCGCGATCAGGACCAGCGACGTGACCTCGCCATCCTGCACGATCGGGCTGATCCGCGTGAGGTAGTAGCCAATCTTGTCGGAGCTCACGCGACCGAGCGTCGCGTACTGCTGCACGGTACCGAGCTCGCGCGCCGCGCGCATCGCGTCGCGGGCGCGCTGGTGAAACTCAGGCGGCACGTAGCCTTCAATCGAAGTCCCCACCACGTCCTGCATCTCGTAGCCCGGCGCGAGCCGGTTGAGGTACAGCAGCTTTCCTTCCAGGGTGATGCGGGTGATGAAGTCTGGCGCGTTCTCCAGCATCACCGTGAGGCGGCGCACTTCGTCCTCGAGCTCCCGAATGCGGTCGTCCTTCGAGTCACTCGTCATTTCGCCTCAAGCAATAGTCAGGCTACCCCGGCACTCCCCCGCTGTCACCGACAGCGATTTCGCCACATCACCGGACGACTGTGCGACAACCTAGCTCAACGGACAATTTTGCCGCCAGCGCGGAGACTCGCTCACAAGAAGACCTGCACACGTTCAGGCGCGACGGCGCCCCGGCTTCAGGGTCCACGTCGTAATACCAACCGCCGCTCGAGCTGCAGGCCGCCGCGCCCGCGACGCGCGGGAGCGTAGCGCGCCCGTCCCTGCCCTCCAGCACCACGTTGACCGCGTCGTAGTCGAGGCGTTCGTGCGATGGGGGCTCGGGCAACGCCAAGTCGCAAGCGACCTTGCGCTCGACGGTAGCGCGCAACGCGTCGCTCAGCTGCGTCGAGAAATCGGCGCGCGGATCGATGCTGAGGGCGCGGGAGGTCCCGCCCGCCATGGCGATTTGCTGAAAGCCAGGCGCATCATTGCCGTCGAGTCGGCTGAGCGCCACGACCAGGGTGCGGACGTGACCTGGGCCCTCGAACGCTTCCTTGGCCAACCTGGCGAGGGCAGCGGTGTCAGTGGGAGCGCACACCGTCGGCAGCCCGTCCGTGGCCAGCACCACCACCACCGAGCGCTCCGGGTGCGTCAGCGCGTGCGCCTGCGCCAGATCGAGCGCGGCCGTGAAGGCTGGGGCCGTCGGCGTTTGGCCGATCGGCACCACCGCGTCCAGCTTGGCCCGGGCATCGCCGGCCAGCGCCGCCACGCTGGTGATCGGCAGCGCCTGCTCGCGGTAGTGAGCGGTGGAGCATGAGGCCACTTGCTCGCCGGGGGACGGGAACAGCGCCAAGCCGAAGCCCATGTCGCTGGGGGCGTTAGACAAGAAGCCTTGGAAGGCGGCCTTGGTGGCGTACCACTTGGAGACCCCGGTGTGCGTCGCCTCGGCCATCGAGCTCGAGCCATCCAGCACGGCGAACACGTCGACGGGCAGCGGCTCAGCCATCAGCGAAACGCCGACGCACACGCCGCTGGCGGCTCGGTCGCCCTCGCCGAGCGCTTGGCTCGGCGGCGCTGGCGGGGCGGCATTGGCTGCTGCGCCTACGGGAGCTGGGTGCGGATCAGGTTCGGCGCCGCACGCGCTCAGCAGCAGCGCCGGCAGTACGAGTCGCGCGAGCAAACGGCGCGCACCAGCCGCGGAGAAGGCCACACCCCATGAGACGGCCACTTAGCCGCTGGGGTGAAGAACCATCGCCAGGCGCGGGCCGATTTGGTGCGCGGAGCGCGCCGGCAAGCCCACCCGCGCCCCGCTGCACCCTCACGAACCTACGGGAAAATCTCGCGTTCTTCGTACACGCGCTTCAGGCGCTCGAGTGCGACACCGTAGCAGGCAATCCGATAGTCACACTTGTGGAGCTCCGCAAACTGCTCCATCCGATCGTACGCCTCGATCATGGCGCGCTCGAGCTTCTCGTCTACTTCCTCGAGCGTCCAGGTCTCGCTGCGCTTGTTCTGCACCCACTCGTAGTAAGAGACGGTCACGCCGCCAGCGTTGGCGAGCACGTCCGGCAGCACCTCGATGTTGCGGCGGCGCAAAATGGCTTCGCCCTCCGGCGAGCACGGACCGTTGGCGCCCTCGGCCACCAGCGCGACCTGCAGCGCCTCCGCTTCACCTGGCCCAATCTGGTTCTCCAGCGCTGCCGGAATGAAGATGTCCGCAGCGGTGCCGAAGAACTGCTCACGCGTGATCTGCGTGCCGTTGGCGTAACCCGCGATGGAGCCGTTCTTGCCCACGTACTGCTGCAGGCGGTGGGCGTTGAAGCCCTCCGGGTTGGCGAGGTACCCCGTGTGATCCCCCACCGCGACCAAGGACACGCCCAGGTGGCTGAGCAAGACGGCCGCGTTGGAGCCCACGTTGCCGAAGCCTTGCACCATCAGCTTCTTGCCCTTGAGATCGAAGCG
>JAEYOT010000486.1 GCA_023411445.1 Pseudomonadota bacterium | reverse complement strand
GGCCGGGGGCGGCCAGCGCGAAGGGCGAGGGAGAGGCGGCGCAGCATGGTCATCACAGGGTGGCGAACGTGAGCGGCGCGAGCATCGGCAAGCCGACCTTCGTCACCAGGCGAATGGTGCCGCGACTGCGGCCGGCCCCGGAGCGGGCGCCTTGGTTCAGCACCAGGATCACGCGCACTTGCAGCGGCAAGCGATCCAGCTGGCCCGTGGATTGCGTGGTGTCCCACGTCTCCTGCCACTCGCCGGTCTGAGCATCCAAGTACTGCAGGTCGAACATGTCGATGTCGGTAGCCAGCACCTCCACCCTGCCGCCCTTCTCCGGCTCCAGATCCAGCTCCGTGTCGATCCGGCGCACCAAGTCGTGCACGCTGGAGTCCTCCGGGCTCGTCATCCCGTAGTAGGAGAGCTCGCACTGATCGGAGACGTGACTGTTCCGATCCAGGCGCTTATTGGCGAAGGCGGTGAAGTTGACGCGATCTGCCGGCGAGCCACGCTCACCCTTGAAGATCGTCTTTTGCACGATGAGCGCCTGATTCAGCGGTTGGTGCGCGGAGATGTACGCGCTCTGCAGCTCGCGGGTGATGCGCGCCATGGCCAAGCGCCCCTCGCGGTGGCGATCTTGCAGGCGCGTCAGCCCGTCCTTGCTGCGCTTCATCGACGCGAAGGCTCCGAACAAGAGCGAGGTGATCGCGGCCAAGATCGCGATCGAGATCAGCACCTCGATCAGCGTGAAGCCCGCCAAACGCCGACGAAAAGCCTTCATCGTGGCCTCCCGCGCCCTGCGCCCGAGCCAGGCGTGGTGCCCGAGCCGGACCTCGTTCCGGAGCCAGGCGAGCCGGAGCCGGGGGTGGTGCCGCTGCCGCTACCCAGCTGATCCAAGCCCAGCTGCTCGGCGTCGGCCAGTTGACCCTCCTGGGGTCGCGTCAAGAACTGCGTCGCCTCGAGCTCGCGCTGCTTCTGCCCTTCGCGCCAAGTCACCTTCACGGTGACGCGGCGGATGCTCGCCTCCAGCATGGGCTTGAGCGACGGATAGACGAAGCCCATCACCATCGACTCCATGCCGGGCATCGACGCGCTGCTGCCGAGCTGCTCCAGCACGCCGCCGGGCGTCGCCGTGCCGTCGATCGGCGAGGCGCTGGGCGCGGCCAACGCCGCGAGTTGGTCGAGCGGACCGCTCGTGCCGCCATCCAGGTCGTCACTCGTCGTGGGCATCGGCGGCAGCTCCACGCGCTCGACCTTCCAGGAGCAGCTGTAGCCCTCCTCGTCGTCGCAGCAGGGGCCCTCGTCGCTCTCGTCGGTGAGGTTGAAGCCACGCTGCTCGAGATCCAGCTCGATTTCGCTCATCTTGCAGCGCAGCATGTTGCTGGCCGCTGTGAGGTGCTCCCCGCGCGTCGCGCTGGAGAACAGCCCGGACTGCGAGCTGAGGATCACGGTCAGGCCCAGGCCCAGGATCGCGATCGCCACCAGCACTTCTAGCAACGTGAAGCCGCGCGAGGGGCGATGACGCATCAGTCTTCCTCCCGCTCGCTGTACTCTTCGTCGAAGCCGCGCGGCTCCGGGAACGCCACCGCGCCCTTCTCGATCTTGGCGCGGCCGGTGAGCGGGCTCAGCACGACCGTGAGCGCCGTGTCCCTATCCCCTGCCTTCTTGAGCTGAATGACGGCGCGCTCGGTGGTGCCGCCGGGCCAGAAGTACACGTAGGCTCTACCCTCGCGCACCGGCTCTTCATCGTGCTCGGTCCGCACCAGCACCACCTCCACGCCGTCACCGAGCGGACGACCGGCGGCCAGCTCCTCCACCGTGCCGGTCACGCCGCTCAGCTTGGAGAAGGTGGGCCGTGCCACGCGCGGCCCCTCGACGATGCGCTCGCTCTCCGCGCGCGCCCGGGCCTCGGCGGAGCTGGCCGGAGCCGCGCCGCCGCTCAAATCTTTGCCCTTTTCGCGGAGCATTTGGCTGCCGCCCGCCTCCTCTAGCGAGAGCAGCTTCTGATCCAAGTCGATGACCAGGCGCACGGGGCGCCCGGTGCTGTTCGCGCGCGTGAGGCCGAAGCGGACGGCGCTCACGATCAGCGTGGCCGACGCCTTCATGCGGCTGCCGACCAGCATGTTCTTGCCGAACAGCAAGCTGCCAGTGAGCAGCCCGATCAGCGCGATGGCGATCACGACCTCGATCAAGGTCAAGCCCCGGCGACGGGCGCGTCGCCGGGGGAGCTTGAACGGACGAGGAGTGATCATGCCTCACGCCTTGGCGTCACTCCGTGGGAGCCGACGCAGCCTTCGGCACGGAGATGTCGTCCTTGCCGCCCTTCTTCTTGTCGGGGCCGTTGGAGGTGACCGTCACCTCGTCCTCGGTGCAGCTCAGGTGGTAGGCCTGGCCCCACGGGTCGTTGGTGTTTTGGCCGGTGTCCAGCTGCTTGTCCTGGATCGGCTGGCTGATCGTCGGGCAGCTGGTCTCGTTGTTGGCCGCCTGCCACTGCTGCACCGCCATGCGGATGGTGCGGGCGCCCGCCTCCGCCGTCTTCTTCTGCGAGTCCTGGAAGCGAGGCAGCGCGAACACGGCGACGCCGCCGGCGACCATGGCCAAGATCGCGACCACGATCAGAACCTCGAACAGCGTCACGCCGCGCGCTTGCCGGGCGCGGCGGATGCGCGCGATCAGCGCTTGCCTGGAGCCGAAAACCTTTTCCCTTGCCATGTCGTTACTCCTGATTCCTCGTCCTCATTGGATGCGATCGAGACCGCCGGGCACACCATCTGGCCCGCCGCTCTCCAGCACGTAACTCTTGCCCAGCTTGTCCGCAGGGCAGATCAAGCGGAGCGGCTTACCCCACGCGTCCGTGGGCGGATCTCTGAAGCGCGCGTACTGGTCGGCCAAGTCCGACAGCGCGGGCGGACAAGCGCCGTCGTGGTCCGCCATGTAGGCTTCGATAGCCGGGCGCACACCCAGTAACGTCGCGCGGGTGCGTCTGATTCCCGCCTCGCGGTGCTCGTGCACGCCGATCGAGATGACCAGCAGCAGGCAGCCGACCCCCAGCGCGATGGGCCAGATTTTCCCCAGCGCGAAGAAGCGACGCAATCCGCCCCGCCCCTCCCAGGGGAACAGGATGCGGCGGTCACGCGGGCGGAGCTTCTGCTTGATCACGGCTACTCCACGAGCTCGTTCATCTGCAGGAGCGGCATCAAGATGGCCATGGCGATGAAGCCGACGGCGCCGCCCAGAGCTACGATCATGATCGGCTCCAGCAAGCTGGTGAGCGCTACCACGCGTGTCTCCACGTCCGCCTCGTAGGCGCGGCTCACGTTCTCCAGCATGGGCTCGAGCTGGCCGGATTTCTCGCCCACGGCGATCATGTGCGTCATCATGGGCGGAAATTGCCCGCTGCGCTTCAGCGGCACAGCGATGCTCTCGCCTTCACGAATCGAGCCAATGGCCTCGCTCACCACCTGCTCCAGGCGCGCGTTCTCCAGCACGTTCTTGCCGATCTCCATCGCTTGCAAGAGCTGCACGCCGCTAGCCAACAGCGTCGCTAGCGTGCGCGAGAAGCGCGCCACCGCCACGAGCAGGTTCAAGCGACCAAACACCGGCATGCGCAGCCGGAACGTGTCCCACTTGAGGAGGCCGGCAGGAGTCTTCTTCCAGCGGCGGAACAGGTAGACGCCGAGCGCGGCCAGGCCCAAAAACAACCACCAAAAGCCCGCGATGGACTCGGAGACGAAGATGAGCAGGCGCGTGTACCAGGGCAAGGCGTGGCCCAGGTTGTCGAAGATGCTGGTCACCTTCGGCACCACCGCCACCATCAGCACTCCCACCAGCAGGCCGCCGATGATCACCATCAAGATCGGGTAAGCCAGCGCGGCCGAGACCTTGCCCTTCAGGCGCGCCTGGCCCTCCATGAAGTCCGCCAAGCGCTCCAACACCGCTTCCAGCGTGCCGGACGCCTCACCCGCGGCCACCATGTTCACGTACAGCGGCGGGAACACGCTGGGGTGCTGCGCCAGCGATTTCGCGAAGCTGGTGCCTTCATTCAAGTTCTCACGCAGCGCCGTGAGCACCCGCACCAGCTGCTCTTTCTCGACCTGATCCGTCAGGGCCGCCACGGAGTCCACCAGCGGCACGCCGGCGCGCACCAGCGTGGCCAGCTGGCGCGTCATGATCGCGACGTCGCTCGTGGTCGGCCGTCGCAAGAGCGCTAGCGGATCCAGCTTGCGCTTGTCCTTCGCCTTCTTCTCGCTCTCTTCGGTGGCGAGCGTGAGCAAGACGCCTTCTTTGCGCAGCATGCCGCGCAGCGCCTTGGCGTTGTCCGCGTCGCGGAAGCCCTTCACCGGCTTGCCGGTAGCGATCTGGATGCCTTGAAACTCGTAGACCGCCATGGCTCAGCTCATTCGTCGATCACGATGTCGTCCTGCGTGGCCGCGACGACCTCTTCCACGGTGGTTCGACCTTCCAGCACCTTGCGCGCGCCGTCGTCGCGCATGGTGTCCATGCCCTGGTTGATCGCCGCGCGCTTGATGGTCTGCGCGTCGGCCCGGCCCAAGATGTGCCCGGCGACCACGTCCTCCATCACCAGCAGCTCGTAGATACCGCGGCGCCCGGTAAAGCCCTTGTTGTCGCAGCGGTCGCAGCCCTTAGCGCGGTAGAACGTGGGCATGCCGGGCTCGCGCCAGCCGACAGGCTGGTAGTCAACCCCGTGCACCTGGTAGCGCGACGACAAGCGGCGCTCGTCGCGGCGACGCGTCCGCTCTGGATCGATGCCCAACTGCTGCAGCTCGTACGGCGCCGCCGTGTACGGCTCCTTACAGTTCTGACACAAGAGGCGCACGAGGCGCTGCGCCAAGATGCCGATCACGTTCGAGCGCACCAAAAATGGCTCGATGTCCATCTCCACCAGGCGGTTGACCGCGCTGGCGGCGTCATTGGTGTGCAGCGTGGAGAGCACCAAGTGACCGGTCATCGACGCGTGCATGGCGATCTCTGCGGTCTCCTTGTCGCGGATTTCGCCGACCATGATGATGTCGGGATCTTGGCGCAAGAAGGCGCGGAGCGCGCTGGCGAAGGTCAGGCCGATCTTGGCCTGCACTGGCACCTGGTGGATGCCGCCGATCTCGTACTCGACCGGATCCTCGGCCGTGAGGATGTTCACGTCCGGGTGGTTGATGCGGTTGAGGCACGCGTACAGCGTGGTCGTCTTACCGGAGCCGGTAGGACCCGTGACCAGGATGATGCCGTCGGGACGGTTGATGAGATAGTCCATCAACCCGTAGTCGCGATCGGAAAAGCCGAGATCTTTCAGATCTAGCAAGACGTTCGTCTTGTGCAGCATGCGCATCACGATGCGCTCGTGCTCACGGCTGGTCGGGATGGTGGAGACGCGCACGTCGATCGCGCGGCCGGCGATCTTGAGCGAGATGCGGCCGTCCTGCGGCAAGCGCTTCTCCGCGATGTTCAGGCCGGCCATGATCTTCACGCGCGCCACTACGGAGCTCATGAACTGGCGGCTGGCGCGCTTGGCCACGAACAAGCGACCGTCCACGCGGTAGCGGACGAGCACCTCGCGGTCCTCGGGCTCGATGTGAATGTCGCTGGCGCGCTCCTTGACGGCCTGCGAAAAGAGCGCGTTCACCCAGCGGATGATCGGCGCGTCGTCGTCGGAGTCGAGGATGTCCTCGGCGCCGTCGTCGACGGTCTGCTCGTCGCTCTTCAGCTCGCTCATCGTGTCTTGGCGCTCGTAGACACGGTTGATGGCGTCGACCACGACGCTGGCCGGCGCGACCGAGACGGCGACGCGCTTGTTGAAGATGCCGCGGATGTCGTCGAGCCCGTCCACATCCAGCGGGTCCGCGCAGACCAGCGACACGGCGTCTTCCTGCTCGCCCGTGACCAGCACTTGGTGCGAGCGCGCGAAGGCGATCGGCACCCGTACGGCCACCGCGACCGGCACCGCGTCCACGTCTACTTTCTCGACGAACGGCACGCGGCACTCGGTCGCCAGCGCGCGAGCCAAATCCGCCTCGCTCGCCAGCTTGGACTGCACCAAAAGCTCGCTCAGCCCGACGCCCTTCTCGCGCTGCTGCTCGAACAAGGGCTCCAGTGCGTCCGGCGTGACCACACCCTGCCGCACCAGCAGGTTTCCGAGCATGCGCTCTTCGAGCATCGTCACTCCAGCCGCTCCACCGGCACCGAGCGAGCGATCGGCGCGATGCGGAAGGGCGAGCCTTCAGGCTCCTCGTTCAACCCTTGCGGAGCGGGCGCGGGAGCCGCCGGCTGAGGCGCCTGCGGTGCTTGCTGCGGAGCAGCGGCCGGCGCCGTGCGCCGCTGACGTCGCGGAGCTGCGCCGCCGCCGCCGCCATCTTCTGCGCCGCCAGCCTTGGGCG
>JAEYOT010000482.1 GCA_023411445.1 Pseudomonadota bacterium | reverse complement strand
AGCTTGTCCCCCAGCACCGGCCCGACCCCCCACAGGTAGCGGATCGGCAGCGGATCGAGCAGAGCGGCTTCTGCTCCGGGCGGCACGATGCGCAGCCCGTCGGGCTTGCCGAGCCTGCAGGCGATCTTGGCGACCAGCTTGCTGGGGGCGACACCGACCGAGACGACGAGGCCGGTGCGTTCCTTGACCCGCTGCTTCAGCTCGCGAGCCAACTGCTCTGCGTCACCGAAGAGCCCGAACGACCCCGAGATATCCAGGAACGCTTCGTCCAGCGCCAGTGGCTCGATCTGCGGCGTAAACTGCTCGAACACCTCGTGAACCTGCGCCGAGACGTCCGCGTAGAGCGCCATGTTAGGAGGAAGGAAGACGCCCTGCGGACAGAGGCGGCGCGCCTCGAAGCCCGGCATCGCCGAGCGCACCCCGAACTTACGCGCCTCATAGGAGGCCGCCGATACCACGCCGCGCGCCTGCGAGCCGCCGACGATCACCGGCAGGCCGCGCAGCTCCGGGCGGTCGCGCTGCTCGATGGATGCGTAGAAGGCATCCATGTCGGCGTGGAGGATGGTGCGAGGCCCGGTCACGCGGAGCAGCGTAGCGCTAGACCAGCCGCTCTTCGACGGTCGCGGCGCCCGGCACGAAGGATACTGGCACCTGGCCGGTGCTGCCCACACGGTTCTTGGTGATGCGCAGCGTGAGCTCCCGCGCGCCGAGCTTACGCAGGCGCTCGTCCAGCTCCGCCACTTCCGGCTCGCGTGCTTCGAGCTCGATCGCAACCGTGGAGGCTGGCGACAGCAGCGGCAGGTGGCGATCCAGCACTGTCGCGATCACGCACGCTCCCTGCTCGGCGATGCGGCGGAGCTCATAGCCAACCTGAATGAGCCGCGCCTCGAAGCTGCCGTTCACCAGCGCCGCGCGGGTGGTCCCGCCGTCGCCCATCGCCAGGAATCCTTCGACATCATCGACCACCAGCACTACGCGCTCGCTGCGCGCCCATTGCTGAGCGACGCAGTCCGCGAGCGCTTGCGTGGTCTCCAGGCCGGTACCACGAAACAGGTGGAGCTGCGTGCCGACCTTCTTGATCCCGGTCTCGATGGCGTCGGCGATGGGCCGACGACTCGCGTCGTCCGCCCATGCCTGCCCGGTCCAGATCTCGCCGTAGGAGGTGTGGGCGTCGGGGTACTCGCGGTGCAGCGCTCGCGCCGCCAGGCGGGCCATCACTTCGGTGGGGTCGATCGCGGCGCCAGCCAGCACCACTCCGGCCCGCGCCCGCGCCGCCAGGTAGCCGAGCGCCAGCGCGGTGGACGTCCGACCGCTGCCGGCGGGGCCGGAGAGGCTCACCAGCATGCCGGAGCGCAGCCCACCACCGAGCAGGTGATCGAGGCTGGGCAAGCCGGTGGACGTCGCTGGTCCGACGGCACCCAGGTGCGTCGTCACATCCACCTGCATGGCCGCCAGCGAGCCGGCGGCCGCGCCAGACACCTTGGGGAGACGATCGGTGCTGCTGCTCACTGTCCCGAAGCGTATCAATTTCTCCGGTTGAAACGCCGTCTTTCGCGTGCGTCCCGCTTTGGGCCAGGCTCGCGGCTGCGAGCCCACGGTATTTCCCGTGTTTTTGCGGACAGGGCGCGTGGCACGGCCCTAGCAGTGCTGAACGCCATGTCACCACGGAGGGCCCACCACGCGGCCATCGCCGCAGCCTCAGACGGTTCCGTCTTACTCAACGTCGTCGACCTCTTGCCGCCTGCTGTGCTGGCCGCCCTGGGCAAGGCCGTGGGCGGCGGCGCCGTCTTCGTCGGCGTGCCCCTCACCGAAAGCGACGCGCGCGTCGTCATCGGCAAGCTGGATGGAGCAGCCGCCGAGGCCTCAGCCCAGCTGCTGGGCGGGCGCGGCCGCAAAGCGACCAAGAAACGACCCACCAAACGCCGCTAGCGGCGCAATTTTGCGGCTCTGCTGGCGCGACCGCCTCTCGCCCTCACGGCGCGCAGCCCGCCGACGAAACGGCCCCGACGCAGCGCGTTTCTCACTGATTTGCTGCCATGAAGCAGCGTACGATGCGCCCCCCATGGCAAAGAGTGACGGTGGTTCGGGATCAGATTTCAAGTCGACGCTGAAGAACGCGTCCGAGCGATTCTTGTCGCAGACGGTGGTGCACACGCTGGAGAAGGGTTTCCGCACAGCGGATGACTTCCTGCGACACTTCAAGCCGGCCGACTTGATGCAGGGCCTCGAAGGCGCCCCGGACCTGCGCGCCAAAATTTTGATCGAAGGCGCCGGCGTGCACGAGAAGATCGCGCGCAAGAAGTCGACGGCCTCCGCCGCCGAAGACTTGAAGCTGGCGCTGGACGAAGGCGTGACCAACGGCGCTCAGCTGCTGACGCTGCTGCCGCCCGACGATCGCGTGCGCTACCTCGATCACAAGAAGCTGTGGGCGTTCACCACCGAGGACGAGTTTTGGTCGCCGCTCAACGCGGAGGCGGACGTGGACCGCGCGCTATCGCGCGTCGTATTCCTGCTGGAGAACGCGCTGCGCGAGCACCTGCTCACGCTACAGGTGCTGACAGACGGCATCACGTTCGACTCCATCTCCACGCGCCTCCCGCTCAAGGAGCTGCAAAAGCTGGTGCGTCACGCGCTCAAGCTAGGCCGCGAAAAGAAGCCGCTGAGCGAGCAAGAGCTGCTCGAGTGCGTGCCGCTCAAGACCCTGATTGGCTACATCCCGCTCGAGCACATCTACAACAACGTCCTGGTGGAGAAGGTAGCCAAGCCCGCCGGCTTCGTCGGCGGCGGCGATGGTTGGGACAGCCCGCCGGTCGTCGACAAGGCTGAGTCCAAGCCCGCTGAGC
>JAEYOT010000400.1 GCA_023411445.1 Pseudomonadota bacterium | reverse complement strand
GGCTTGAGTTTGGCGGCCATCCAGGGGAAATGCCAGAGCCGTGTTGCAGCGCCTTTCCCGCCCGCTCGTCGTGATCGCGCTCCTGGCTGCAGGCGCCAGCTGCCAGCGTCAGCAGGGCAGCGGACCGGCGCCATCGGCCACGGTCAGCCCGTCCGCGAGCGCGCCCGCGCACGCGCCGAAGACGCCTCCCAAAGCGCAGGAGCGCGTGGACATTCCGGGCGGCGTGCTCCGGTCCGGCAGCACGCCCGGCGATCCCGGCCGCATCCCGGAGCTAGAGCCCAAGGACGTCGAGGTGGAGCTCGGCCCGTTCGCGATCGATCGCCTGCCTTACCCCAACGATCCCAACGTACCCGCGCTCCTCGGCGTGCCGCGCGATGAGGCCCGGCGCCTGTGCGCGGAGCGCGGCGCGCGCCTCTGCACCGAGCTCGAGTGGGAGCGCGCCTGCAAGGGGCCGAAGCAAGATCCGTATCCTTCAGGGGTGATGTGGGACCCGAGCTGCACCGCCGGAGCCAAGAGCTGCGCCAGCGGCTTCGACGTGCTCGGCCTGGGCACGACCGCCGGCGAGTGGGTCGCGGGCGATCTGGTGAGCAAGGACGAGCGGCAGGCGCTGGTGCGCGGCGCCGGCAAAGGCGCTGCGGCCACCGCTCACCGCTGCGCCGCACGTCACCCCACCGAGGCCAGCAGTAAGAGCGAGGAGATCGGCTTTCGTTGCTGCCATGGCGCGCCGAACGCGGCCGCCATCGCGCCGCCCACGCAGGGCCCCGTGTTCGCGAAGACCAAGCTCACCGCCCAGGAGCTCGAGGCCATGCTCGCGACGGACCCCGCTGCCAAAGCGCTGGCCAAGGACATCAAATTCTTCCGTGAGCCGGACAGCGCCAACACGGTCGTCTCGCGCGGCCCCGGCGACAAGAAGGGCTTCGACTTCACGGTGTCGCCTCTGCTCTGGAGCCCTGCGCCCGGGGTGGAGCTCTTGCTGGTGGCGGCGCGCTCAGGCGAGCGCACCTCGTTCGTCGCCGCGTTTCATGTCCTGCCGGGCGGGAAGTACCGCGTGGCGTCCACGTTCACGCTCCAGGGCGAGCCGGGTCCGGTCGCGCTCGCCTTCACCCCGGACATCAGACCGCGCGTCCACTTCTCGACGTGCTGGGGCTGCCCGGGTGAGACTGGCAAGGCGCTGTTTCGTCGCCCCGAGACGGTCGTGATCGTGCAGCCGTAGCGCTCCGTGCGCGCTCACTCGTCGAGCTGCTGCGCCAAATAGTTCTCACGGCCGATGTCGGCGAGCTGGTGCAGCTGCGCCTCCAGCCAATCCACCGCGTCCTCCTCTTCCGTGAGGATGCTCTCGATCAGCTCACGGGTGCCCGCGTCGTTCTTGGTGAGGCACAGCTGGATAGCGCGGTTCAAGCGCGCGACGGCCTCGAGCTCGAGGGTGAGGTCGAGCTTGTGCATCTCGATCGGCTCCTCGCCCACGCGCACCGGCGACAGGCGCTGCATGTTGGGCACGCCCCCCAAGTACAAGATGCGCTCGATCACACGATCGGCGTGTTTCATTTCCTCGATCGACTCTTCGCGCTTCTTCTTGGCGAGCCGCTTGTAACCCCAATTCGCGCACATCTTGTAGTGGATGAAGTACTGGTTGATGGCGGTCAGCTCTGAGGTGAGAATTTCATTCAGAGCGTCAACGACTTCGGCATCGCCTCGCATGGTGCCTGGCAGGCTACCACACCTACACCCGCTACCGGCAGCCCGGAGTTTGCCCCAAAACTCAGTAACTTCCGCGACTTAGAGAATGACTTTGACAATCACTTTCAATAAGCTAGGCTGGATCCATTCCTCCTTCGAGCCGCTGAATGATCGTCTGCCACTGCCACAGCGTTACCGACCGAGAAATCCGTAGCAGCGTCCAATGTGGCGCCCGAAGCTGTGAGGACGTCGGCGAAGCGTGCGGCGCCGGCACCGGCTGCGGCGGCTGCGAGAGCCTGGTGGAAGAGATCGTCGAATGTGAGCGCCGCAGGCTGGCCGTGATTCAGAGCGAGCCGGGCCGTTCCCTGCCCTCGCTGGCGGGCGTCGGCGCGTTCCAAACGGCCTGAGAGCCCGGCAAAGCGGCCTGAGCCGCCAGCTAGCCCTTTACGGCGGGTCGCGCTGGCCCAAAGATTGGGCACTACTCTTGGCCCGCTTCTTCGACGCTTCCTTTCGGCGCTACGCGGCGACCAGCGCCCTGGCTACAGCCACGGACTTTGCCCTGGCGAGCAGCCTGCACTGGCTTGGAGCGCTCCCGGCCCTCGCTACCTTCCTGGGCTGCGTGGCGGGCGGCGGGGTCGCCTTCACGCTGAGCCGCGGGTGGACCTTCCAAGCCGGCGACGCGCGGGCCATGCCGCAGCTGCTCCGGTTCCTGTTCGTGTGGGCGACGAGCGCGCTCATGAACTCGCTCGGCGTCGCCGCGCTGCTCGGCTTCCTGAGCTCGTTCCACGTTGCCTGGGCAGCCGTGCGCGCCACCGTCTACTTGGGTTGGAACTACC
>JAEYOT010000381.1 GCA_023411445.1 Pseudomonadota bacterium | reverse complement strand
CGCTGAGCCTGCCGAGCGGTGCGTCCCAGCGCCGGGGCAGCGCGACACCCTCTCCAGCCGTTGGTACTTGCGGCGCCTGCCGCCCAGCTTGAGCCTGGCGGCCGGTAACCAAGAGCTCGTGGGCTTCGTACGAGGCATGATTCACTAGCGATGGCCAAGCTGCCGCCCGAGCCTCCCGCCTCCGAAATCACCTCGCCGGAGCGGTACGCCCGGCGGCGGGAGCTGCTCAAGAGCGGCGCCCTCTACGTTGCCGCCAGTGCCGCGGCCGGCGTCTCGCTCTCGGGCCTGTCCGGCTTGGGCAGCGCCGATGCACCGAAAAGGCCGCCCGCGCCGCCGCCCCCCGCGCCCGGGTCGCCCGCTTGGGAGGTGAAGCGCTCCGGCGCGTTCGTCGTGGCCGAGCCACACACGTCCTACGAGGACATCACCAACTACAACAACTTCTATGAGCTCGGCCTGTCCAAGTCCGACCCTGCGGAGGTAGCGGGCAGCCTGCGTCCGCGGCCGTGGAGCGTGGCCATCACCGGCCTGGTGCACAAGCCGCAGCGGCTCGACGTAGACACGCTGATCCGCTGGTTCGGGCTCGAAGAACGCGTGTACCGCCTGCGCTGTGTCGAGGCCTGGTCGATGGTGATCCCCTGGCTCGGCTTCCCGCTGGCCGAGCTGATCAAGCGCGTGGAGCCCACCTCCGCCGCCAAGTTCGTCAGCTTCACCACCTTGCTGGATCCGGAGCAGCTCCCCAACCAACGCTCGGACGTGCTGCCCTGGCCCTATGTCGAGGGGCTCCGCCTGGATGAGGCCATGCACCCGCTGAGCTTCATCGCCTTGGGCCTGTACGGCGCGCCCTTGCCCGGACAGAACGGCGCGCCGCTGCGCCTGGTCGTACCGTGGAAGTACGGCTTCAAAGGCGCCAAATCCATCGTGGAAATCGCGTTTCTGGCCGAGCAACCCCGCACCACCTGGAACCTCGTCGCGCCGCACGAATACGGCTTCTACGCGAACGTGAATCCGAAGGTCGATCACCCTCGCTGGAGTCAGGCGAGCGAGCGGCGCATCGGCGAGCTCACGCGCCGTCCAACGCTGCCCTTCAACGGCTACGCGGAAGCTGTGGCTTCGCTGTACCGCGGCATGGACCTGAGTCGGTACTTCTGATGGCCGCCGCGTCGCGCCACGCCGTGCTCGCTCCCGCAGTCGTCACCGGCTACCTCATCACGCTCGCCCAGCTCGCCTACCGCTTTGGGTCGAATCAGCTCGGACCCAACCCAATCGCCACGGCACTCAACCAGCTCGGCCTGCTGGCGCTCGTGCTGCTCACGGCGACGCTGTGCTGCACGCCGCTCAAGCTGCTCTGGGGCTGGACTTGGCCGCTCAGGCTCCGGCGCACGCTCGGCTTGCTCGCGTTCAGCGCGGCCCTGCTGCACTTCCTGCTGTACTTGGGGCCTGATCAGGGCTTCGACTTGGTGTCGGTGGGCAAGGATCTGGTCAAGCGTCCGTTCATCGCGGTGGGTTTCGGCGCGCTCTTGCTGCTCGCGCCGCTGGCGTGGACTTCGTCCAAGCGCGCCGTTCAGCGGCTCACCTTCCCCGTTTGGCAGCGTCTGCACTACTTGGTCTACCCGGCCGCGCTCTTGGCCCTCTTGCACTTCTACTGGCGCGTGAAGGCGGACCACACGCAGCCGCTCGTGTACGCAGCCATCGTCGTGGCAGGCTTTTCGCTGCGCGGCTACGCCCGCGCCGTCAAGCCGCGCAAGCGCCAACTCAAGCGCAGCTGATTCAGGCGCGCGCCGCGCTCTGCTCGGCGAGCTGCGCGGCCCACAGGCGCTCAGCCTCACCCACCACGCGGCTGTAGGGATCGAAGCGCTCGTCTCCCGCCACCTCCTTCGCGCGCTGCGACATCGACAGCGACGAAGGGGCCGGAGTCGGTATGCGCTGGGTGAAGCTCGCGATGCTCGAGCCGCGCGACGCGCGATCCACCCGCACCTGGGCCAAGAGCGCGAGGCGATCCACCAGTGTATCGAGCGCGGCTGCTGGGCTGTGCGCGCCGATGCCGAGCGCCCGGAAGTCGAAGCTTCGCGCGTCGATGCGCGCGATCCAGGTCACCGAGTGAAAGTGCAGATCAGCCGCGGCGAACGCCTCGAAGCTGGAGGGCGGCATCGTCTCGCGGAAAACCTGAAGCTCGCTGGCTTCCGGTACCACGGCGCGAAACGTGGAGCTGCTGGCGGCGCTCGAGCCGCCCCGCGCGGAGGCCGCCTTTCCGACCTGGGCCTCACCCCGCACGATCGCGCACAGCGCAGCCACTGGAATCGCCATCGAGCGCTCGCGCAGCTGCAGCGTCAGCTCGCGGCCTTGGATCGCGAGCGCGCGCAGCGCCACGATCGGACGCGCCGGATCGCGGGTCACCTCCCGCGGCACCACCACGACCGGAAAGCCCTCAGCTCGCAGCGATGCGCCGAGGCGCTGAGCTTCCGCTTCGTCCGCGAGCGCCCGCAACAGCCCCCAAGACCCCGGCTTCATGCGCGCGCGCAGGTCGTACGCCACCATCCCTGTGACCTTCGCCAAACGCTGGTACTCAGCGTCGCCACCCTCGAAGCTCGGACCCAGCAGGACCAACATGAGCGCTCGTTTCTCCAAGATAGCGCAGCTCGCCTCCGCCCGCTTCTCTTCCGGACTTCGTTAAGCGTTTATGCGCGCAGGGCCTCGGGCGAAATGCCACAGAAACGGCCACTTTCCGCGCCGCAGGCGACGACGTCACCGCTTTCGTGCTAGCCGCTCTTCAGGAGAGTAGCGAGATGGATGCGATAGCTCCGTTTACCAAGACCGTAATCGCGTCGCTGGTCTATTCCCTGGTCGGCATCGCGGTGTTCGCGCTGAGCTTTCTGGTGATGAAAGCCGTGACCCCGTTCTCGATCCGCAAGGAGATCGAGGAAGACCACAACACCGCTTTGGCCATCGTGATCGGCTCGGTCATCATTGGCATCTCGCTCATCATCTCCGCCGCCATCCACGGCTGAGGGCCCGACAGCGCCAGGCTTCAAGCCCAGCAGCCGCGGCCGGACGCGAGCGCTGCTGGCGGTCGTGCTGGTCATCGCCACCACCGGGCTCGCCTACGAGCTGACGCTGGGCGCGCTGGCCAGCTACTACCTGGGCGACACCGTCACGGTCTTCTCACTGGTGGTGGGCGCGTACTTGTCGGCGCTGGGCCTCGGCGCGTACCTGTCGCGCTTCATCGATAGCCGCCTAAACGTGTCGTTCGTCGACGTGCAGCTGTCGGTGGCGCTCGTCGGCGGTTTGTCGGTGCCGGCCGCCATGCTGAGCTACGCCTACACCGCGTTCTTCCCGGTGTTCTTGCTGGGCCTGGTGCTGACGCTGGGGGCGCTGGTCGGCATCGAGCTGCCGCTCTTGCTACGCCTGCTGGAGGAGCGGCTCAGCTTCCGCGAGCTGGTGGCCAAGGCGCTCGGCGTGGACTACGTCGGCGCGCTGCTCGGCTCGGTCGGTTTCTCGCTGGTGCTGTTGCCGGGCATCGGCCTGGTGCGCACCTCACTCGTGCTCGGCATGATGGACTCGGTCTCGGCCTTCGCCTCATGCGTCGTGCTTTCGGGCGATAGCGCGGACGAAGCCCGCGCGCTCTGGCGGCGCAAGCTCGGCGCCGCCTTCATCTTCTGCCTGCTCGGCGCCGGCTTCGCCCTGAGCGAAGACATCTCCGCGCTGGCAGACGCGGCCAATTTCCGCGGCCGCGTGCTGCACGCGGAGAGCAGTCGCTTTCAGCGCATCGTGCTGACGCAAGCCGGTGAGCGCAGCGATTTGTACCTGAACGGCCACCTGCAGTTTTCGTCGACCGACGAAGAGCGCTACCACGAGCTGCTCGTGCACCCCGCCATGTCCGCCGCCCAGCGGCGTGCGCGCGTGCTGATCGGCGGCGGCGGCGACGGCCTCGCGCTGCGCGAGGTGCTGCGCTACCCGGAGGTGATCGCCGTCACGCTGGTGGATCTAGACCGGCGCGTGACAGAGCTAGCACGGACGCACCCGACGCTCACCCGACTCAACCAAGGCGCGCTCGAAGATCCACGCGTGCGCGTGGAGAACGCCGACGCGTTTCAGCGCATCCGCACGACCACGGAGCGCTTCGACGTCGTGATCTTGGACTTTCCGGATCCGTCCAGCTACGCCGTGGGCAAGCTGTTCAGCCTCGAGCTGTATCGCGCGCTTGCCGCGCGGCTCAGCCCGGGCGGCGTAGCCGTGGTGCAAGCCACCTCGCCCCTGTTCGCCCGCGGCTCGTACTGGACGGTGGTACGCACGCTCGAGGCGGCGGGCCTGCACGTGCTGCCCTACCACGGCTTCGTGCCCTCCTTTGGGGAGTGGGGCTTCGTGCTGGCCGCGCGGCACCCGCTGCCGCCACCAGCCCTGCAGGCCCCGGCCGGCTTGCGCTTCCTTTCGCCCCAGCTCCTGGCCGAAAGCTTCGCTTTCCCGCCAGACATGGCCAGGGTTCCGGGGCCGATCAACCGGCTCGACAACCAGGCGCTGGTCAGCCGCTACGTGAAGGAGTGGGGACGCTGGGACGCGTGGTAGATCGCTTGCCATGTCTGCCCGCCTCACGCTGCTCGCGACGCTCGCGTCACTCGTAGCCCCCCACAGCGCGCTCGCCATCCCGCCCGTCCAGCCCGCGCCAGCCGCCCAGGGCGCAGCGGCGGATCCTGCGCTCGCCTCGCTCGAGCGCTTCGGCCGCAGCATCGAGCGGCTCACGCTCGAAAACGGGCTGCGCTTGGTGCTCGCGCCCGATAGCAGCGCCAAGACGGTCGCGCTCTCGGTGACGTACGGCGTCGGCTCGCGCGACGAAGGCCCGGGCCAGAGCGGCTTCGCGCACCTGTTCGAGCACATGATGTTCCAGGGCAGCAAGCACGTGGGCAAGGGCCAGCACTTCACGCTGATCTCGGAGCGCGGCGGCAGCCTCAACGGCACCACCAGCGCGGACCGCACCAACTACTACGAGGTGCTGCCCTCCAGCGAGCTTGCGTTGGCGATGTGGTTGGAAGCGGATCGCATGCGCGCGCTAGCCGTGACGGCGGAGAACTTCGAGAACCAGCGCGCCGTGGTCAAAGAAGAGTACCGCATGCGCTACGAGAACGCGCCCTACATGACCGGCCTGATCCGGTTGGGAGAGCTGGTCTTCGCCGAATACGGGCCGTACACGCGCCCCACCATCGGCAGCATGGCGGATCTGTCCGCCGCCAAGCTGGAGTGGGTGCAGGCGTTCTACGATCAGCACTACGCGCCCAAGAACGCGGTCGTGACCGTCACCGGCGACTTCGATCGCGACCAAGCGGTGGAGCTTGCCCGCTACTATTTCGGCTCGATCGACAAACCCACGACCCCGCGCGCGCCCCTTCCGGACATGCCGACCAGCGTGACCGCGCGGAAAGACGTCGTGCACGACGCCAACGCCAAGACGCCCGGCTTCTTCTTCGGCTATCTCATCCCCAAGAGCGGCACGCCCGAGCACTACGCGCTCGAGCTCGCGGTGGCGCTGCTGGCGGACGGCGAGAGCTCGCGGCTCGAGCGCCTGCTGGTGCGCGATCGCGCGGTGGCCCAGCGCGTGACGGCTTGGACTCGTGACTACGTCGGGCCGGACGAGCTATGCGTCTCCGCCGTCCTGACCGAGAAGGCCAAGCTGCCCGAGGTGCAGAAGCTGGTCGAAGCGGAGCTCGACAAGCTCGCCAAGCAACCGGCGCCCGCCGCGGAGCTGGCCAAGGTCAAGCGCCGCATCCGCAGCGCCTTCGTGTTCGGGCTGCAGACGAACCTCACCCGCGCCACGCGGCTGGGCGAGTACGAGTCGTACTACGGCGACGCGCGCCTGCTAGCGCGTGAGCTCGAGCGCTACCAAGCCGTGACGGCCGAGCAGATCCAGCAAGCCGTGAAGAAATACCTGAGCCCCGAGCGTCGGCAGCTCGTGGAGGTGCTCCCGGCGGAAGCGCCAGCTGCGCCGGCAGCGGCAGGAGGTCAGCCATGAAGCGCTCACTGTGCCTCTTGCTGTGCTGGCTGGTCGCTTGCGGCGGCGCTCCGGCGCCCGCCCCCGCCACGC
>JAEYOT010000318.1 GCA_023411445.1 Pseudomonadota bacterium | reverse complement strand
CAACAGCCCTGCAGGCTCCACTACGGGCGGCACGGGTGGTAGCGGCACCGCCGGCACCGGTAACGGTGGCAGTGGCGGCGGGATGCAGCTCCCGTGCGACATCCTGGAGGGCGCGGATCTTCCTTGCGTTTCAGCGCACAGCACCGTGCGCCTGCTGGTGAGGGGCTACGACGGTCCGCTGTACCAACTGCAGCGCTCGGACGGGGAGAAGCTCGATATCGGCGTGGTGGACGGCTACGCGGACGCGGCGGCGCACGACGAGTTCTGCAGCGACGACGACTGCGTGTTCGCCATGCTCTACGACCAGTCGCCGATCGGTAACCACCTCACGCCGGCTCCTCCGGGCGGCGCGAACCAAAATCCGGGCAAGCCCGCGCCTGCCGGTCGCCTCCCCATCACGGCCAATGGTCGTCACGTTTACGGCATCCTGTTCCGCCCGGGCGAAGGCTACCGCGCTGCGTGCAACGCGTGTCCGTACCCCCCGGGCGGTCCGGCTGGCACGGCCGTCGGTGACGAGCCGCAGACGATCTACATGGTGAGCAGCCAGCATGACCTGATCAATGGCTGCTGCTTCGACTACGGTAACGCCGAGACGACTCGCAACAACGATGGCGAGGGCACGATGGAGGCGGTTTACCTGGGTAACGGCGTGATTTGGGGCACGGGCGTCCAAGGCGGGCCGTGGGTGATGGCGGATCTGGAGAACGGCCTCTACCCCGGCTGGGAGAACGGTCAGGATCGCAACATCTCGACCGCGCTGCCGCTGAAGTATGACTTCGTCACCGCAGTGCTGGTGGGCGACACGGCCGAGAAAAACAACGGCAAGGGCCGCTTCGCGCTGTACGGTGGCGACGCCGCCATGGGCGAGCTCACCACCATGTACGACGGCATCCGTCCGGAGAAGCCGGGCTACGTGCCCATGATGAAGCAAGGCTCGGTCATCCTCGCCATCGGCGGCGACAACAGCGACGGAGACGGCGGACGTTTCTACGAAGGTGTGATGGCCAACGGTGCTGCCAGCAAAGAAACGGTCGACGCGCTCCAAGCCGCGATCGTCGCTGCAGGTTACGGAAAGTAGGCGCCTTCTCCTGACGGAAAGACAAGCGATGCTGCGAAGATTGCAAGCGTTCGTCCTGCTGGGGGTTTGGGTTTCGGCGCTCCCGGCGCTGGCCCAAGAACCAGCCGCTGATGCCACGAGCGAAGACGCGGAGCCCGGTGAAGCGGCGCCCGCTGCGGAGGGGCCGACCACGCCGCCCGCAGCCGAGGCCGAGGCCGACGCGGCTTCAGACAACCAAGTCAGCGCCTCCGTTTCGGTCGACGGCGCCGCCCTGCCACCCGCAGCGGAAGGGAAACCCGCCCAGCCAGCGCCGGCGTGGGACATCACGGCCCGCGGTTATTTCCGAGCCCCGATGGCGATCGGCATCAGCCCGCGACCGGGTCCGGACGGCATGGACGGTCCGTCCAGTCTCCAGCTCTCGCACGGTCCCACCCGCACGGTGGATGCGAACTACTACAGCTTCGCGTACACGCGCCTGCAAGAGCAGGACTGGGCGGAGATGTTCGTCGTCGCGAAGAAGAAGCACGTGGAAGCGGCCGTCGGCTTCATGGGCTACTGGTTCCAAGCCGTCGGCTTCCGCAACAACGACGCCGCGTGGGCGCCCGGCTTGGCCTACCTCAAGCTGGACACCGACGTGAACGTGGCCGGCGTGCGCCCCAACGTCGCCTTCACGGGCGGCGCCTTTTGGCCCTCGTTCGGCTACTTCGAGAAGTACGACACGTACACGCTCGGTCGCTTTCGGCACATCGGCGAGCAGCTGAAGCTCACCGTTCCGCTGGGGGATTTGGAGCTGTCGGTGACGCAGGGCTTCGGCGCCGCACGCGACGGTATCTACAACTTGCTCGCGCCGCCGCCGTACCAGTCGCAGGTCGGCCTCGGCTTGCTGCACTACGAGCACGTCCGCGTGAAGTACAAGGAGTACGTGGACGTTGGGCTCCAGTTCAACAGCCAGTTGACCCGCGACCCGAACTTGTTCGTGTCCACGACGGCCGGCAAGTCTTACTCGGACGCTCGTAAGGCTGGCATCGCCACCCTCGGCGGTGAGGTCACGGTCAAGGCGCCGCGCCTCGGCAAGTTGTGGGTGTCGCCCTCGTACACGCGCGTGCGCAACGGTTGGGCGCTCGGTGAAGGCGGCGTGGAGCTGATGCACTCGCTCAGCGCCGAAGGCTTCGCGACGAACTACTTGGCTTGGAACGCCAGCCCCGTGAACAGCTCGGGCAGCGGCCACACCATCAACCTCGGCTTCCTCTACGAGAACTCGCTGAACGGCGTGCTCGATCGAGGCAGCAGCACGCTGCCGGACGTGACGCTGAACGTGTTCGGCTTGCTCGCGGACGCCCAGCTGGACCTGCCGGAGCGCTCCTCGCTCACGCAGACGCACATTGGGCAGCTCAAGTACGGCGCGGACGTCTCAGTGCAGGCCACGGAGTGGGTGAGCTTCATGCTGCGCTGGGACGAGGTGAACTACGACCTGGACAACCCCGGCTACGTCTTCTCCGCCATCACGCCGCGCGTGACGTTCTCGTCGCACTTCTTGGCGGGCGAGAGCATCTACCTGCAGTACTCACGCTACCGCTACGGCGACGCCATGGTGCTGGCAGGCAAGTGGCCGTGGGGACAGGCGCTGGTCGCCGGCAACGACATCATCCAAGGCGGTCCCTACACGGGACACAAGCCCGACGCGGACGTGGTCAAGCTGCAAGCCACCGTCGCGTTCTAACTGCGGCGCCGCGCGGCGACCGGGCTCAGCGCCTGGGCGCCGCCGCGGTGGACTCGCGCACCACCAGCTCCGGTGCCACCACCACGCGCTGGCTCGTATCCTCACCTTCGATGCGAGCGAGCAGGACGTGCAAGCAGCGCCGACCGAGCTCGGTGAAATCCTGCCGCACGGTGGTGAGCGGTGGCGTGAAGTACGCGGCTTCGGGGATGTCGTCGAAGCCGACGACGCTGAGATCGCGCGGCACGTCCCGCCCGGCCTCGTGCAGCCGGCGCAAGAGCCCAAGCGCCATCTGGTCGTTGGCTACGAACACCGCCGTCGCCTTTGGGATCTGCAG
>JAEYOT010000313.1 GCA_023411445.1 Pseudomonadota bacterium | reverse complement strand
CGCTGAGCGTGATCGATACGCGCTCCGCGAAGGCGGATGAGCTGGTCGTGGGCGTCGTACGTGAGCTGGAAGTGGAGCGCATTTTCCAGCTCAGCCTCGCGGGTGAGCCGGCAGCCGGGCGGGCTCAAGTGGTGCTGCGCGTGGTCGATACCCAGGGGCGCTCGGTGCCGGGCGTCGTGGCCCAGCTGGCCGCCGAGGTGATCGCCTACCGCTTGGAGCAGACGTGGGACGCAAGCGAGGGGGCTTCCACGGATGAGAGCGGCCTGATTTTCCTCGGCAATGTGCCCGCTACGTCGTCGCTCGGCAGCGCGTCGGTGAACCTCGCCGGCGCCGCCAGCGGGCGGGTGGATCTCCGCGTCAGGGCCGGTACCGTCACGGTCGTGACGGCGATCGGGAACCCTCCCTGAGCGCGCCGATCGGTGCTATTGCCGCGCCCGATGGCGCAAATCATCGACGGCAAGGCGATCGCTCAGAAGGTCCGCGACGAGGTCCGGGTCGGGGTCGAGCAATTTCGGGCTGCGCACGGTCGCCCGCCAGGGCTGCAGGTGGTGCTGGTCGGCGACGATCCCGCGTCGGACGTCTACGTGCGCAGCAAGGAGAAGGCGGCCGCCGAGGTCGGGATGGCTGGCAAGCTGTACCGTCTGCCCGCCTCGACCAGCGAAGCCGAGCTCTTGCAGCTGGTGAATCAGCTCAACGCCGACGACACGGTGGACGGCATCTTGGTGCAGTTTCCGGTGCCGAAGCACATCAGCCAAACGCGCGTGATCGAGACGATCTCGGCCGAAAAAGACGTGGACGGCTTGCATCCGTTGAACGTCGGCGCGCTGTGGGCCGGCGCCGACAGCCTGGTCTCGTGCACGCCTGCGGGCTGCATGCGCCTGCTGCGTGAAGCGGGCGTGAAGCTCGCTGGCGCGAACGCCGTCGTGGTGGGACGCAGTAACCTCGTGGGCAAGCCGGTCGCGGCGCTGCTCCTCGCCGAGAACGCCACCGTCACGATCGCTCATTCCAAGACGGCAGATCTGGGCGCGGTTTGTCGGCGAGCGGATGTGCTGGTGGCCGCCGTCGGGCGTGAGGCCGTCATCAAGGGTGACTACATCAAGCCCGGCGCCGCCGTGATCGACGTGGGCATGAACCGTAACGCCCAAGGCAAGCTCTGCGGTGACGTGGACTTTGCCGCGGCCGAGCAGGTGGCGGCCTTCATCACCAAGGTGCCGGGCGGCGTCGGTCCCATGACCATCGCCTGCCTGCTGGAAAATACGCTGAAAGCCGCGAAAATGCGGCTCGCCCGGCGCCGTTAGCCCGACCGTAGCCGGGGCAACAGCGCGTCCAGCTGAGCCGCCAGCTGCTCGGGGGTGCCGTCGTTGTCGAGCACGTAGTCGGCGCGGGCGCGCTTTTCCGCGAGCGGCAGCTGCGCGGCGATGCGGGCGCGCGCTTCGCCTTCGCTCACACCGTCGCGCGCCATCACGCGGCTGAGCTGCGTCGCTTCGCTCGCTGCCACGACCACGACCGGCGAAAGCGCGCGATCCAGCCCCACTTCGTACAAGAGCGGCACATCGTACGCCGCTAGCTCCACTCCCTGCTGCGCCAAGGCCGCGAAGCGCTCTTGCGAAAGACGCCGCACGATCGGATGCGTGATGGCGTTGAGCCGCTTTCGCGCCCCTTCGTCGGAAAAAACCAGGCTTGCTAGCCGTTTGCGATCCAGCTCGCCATCGGCTCCCACCAGCTCGGCGCCAAAGGCCTCCGCGACTTGCGCGAGACCGTCGCTACCCGCCGCCACGGCCTCGCGAGCCAGCTCGTCTGCGTCCACCACCGGTACGCCGCGCTCGCGCAGCAGGCGAGCCACGCTGCTCTTGCCGGAGCCGATGCCGCCGGTCAGTCCGAAAACGCGAAACGCCACGCAGCTCAGGCTAGTGCATCGCGCGCGACGGTGCACGATCGCGCTTGCCGCCGGCGGCGGTCTTCGCGAGGCTCGGCGGGTGTTGCTCGGCCCGGTCGCTCGCCTCTTGCTCGCTGCCTTGACCCTCGCTCGGGTGGGCGCGGCGCACGCCGCCGAGGCGCCGCTACCCGAGCCGTACCTGCTGTCGCGCTTTTTCGCGGGTGCTGGGCTGTTTGCACCGCCCGGAGTGGGCACGGACGGCTCAATCTGGATCGGCACGGGTGACGGGTACCTGCACGCGCTCGCGCCGGACGGTCGCTACCGCTGGAGCTACACCGTGCAGGGCCGCATCGTCGCCGCGCCGCGGCAGGATCCGGCCACCGGTCGCGTGTTCGTCGCCACGAGCGAAGCGCGCCTGTACTGCTTCGAGCCGGACTCCCGGCTGCGTTGGACGTTTCATCTCCCCGTCTCCGCCAAGAGCGAGGTCGCGCTGAACGACAAGGGCACGGCCTTCTTCGTCGGCACGGATGATCACTTGTACGGAGTGACCAGCAGCGGCGCGATGGTGCTGCGGCTGGCGGCGCCTCGAGCGCGCTCGTCGCCAGTCATGCTGGCAGACGGCAGGCTGGCGCTCGTGCTCGGCGAGGAGTGGGCGCGCATCAAAGGCTACGGCTGGGAGCGGAGCCCGCTGCCGGCCGCACCGAGCGGCGCGAAATGGGCTCTTTCCGCGCGCGGCGCGCTGCTCAGCTGCGATGCGCGGCGGGACATCGTGCACGGCGCTCGGGCCCCGGAGCGCTCGGTGGCGAGCGAGTGCTTGCAGCCACCGGTCGAGGGCGACGCGTTCGTGGCCGTGGCGGAGGCTGGGGGCGCCGTGCGCCTGCACTACCGGGGAGGTGAGGTCACCGAGATCGCGCTGGGAGCGACGCCGCTTCGGCCAGTGTGGGACGCCCCGCGCCGACGCCTGGTGCTCGCGAGCGTGGACGGCGCCGTGCGCGTCTACGAGCTGCCAGTCGCCGGAGGCAAGCCGTAAGGCGATGGACTTCAAGCGCAAGCTCGGCTTCTTGCCCACGCCGACGACGCCGCCGGTCAACGTGCCGAGCGCGAGCCCGCCTCCGCCCGCTCCGCCTAGCTCGAACGCTGCCGTGATCGAGCAGCTCCGCCAAAAAATGGCGGAAATTCTCGCGCGCACGCCGGCCGGGGCGCCCGCGCCGGCCACGCCAGCGGATCCGAGCCGCACCTCTCTGCCCTTCACGTGCGAGGAGAGCGATGAGGGGCCGCTCTACCGGCGACACGTGATTCTGCCGCCTTCTCACCACGTGGGACGCATGCCCGTGGACGCCGCGTACGCAAGCCGCCCCGAGCTGCTCGCGCTCTTGGCGCTGGATCCCTCGCTCGCGCAGCAGGAATTCTCGCGAGCGCTCTTCATCGACACGGAGACGACGGGGCTGGGAGGAGCAGGGGCGCTGGCGTTCTTGCTCGGCATGGCCTGGTTCGATCGCGAACGACGGCTGAACGTCGAGCAGCTACTGCTGCGGAGCCCCGCGGATGAGCCCGCCATGCTCACGCTGCTGGAGCGCCGCTTGGCGCAGACGGGCCTCTTGGTCTCTTACAACGGCAAGGCATTCGACTGGCCGCTGCTGAAGACGCGCTTCGTGATGAATCGCCGCAAAATACCCGCCGATTTGCCGCACCTGGACCTGCTGCACATCGGCCGGCGCTTGCACCGCGCGCGGCTCGGAGCCTGCCGCCTGAAGACGCTGGAGAGCGAGGTGCTCGGCTTCGAGCGCGGGCAAGACGTAGACGGCGGGGACGTGCCGGCTCGCTACGCCCATTTTTTGCGCACCGGCGACGAAGAAGCGCTGCGCGAGGTGGTCGAGCACAACGCGTGGGACGTCGTGAGCATGGCCGCGCTGGTCGGCTTGTACGGCGAGCCTTTCGACCTCTTGCATGGCGACGATCTGGTCGGCTTCGCGCAGACCATGAAGCGCGCTGGAGCGCTGGCGGAGGCTGCGCGCGCCGCCGACCGGGCGCTCGAGCTGGGCGCCACGCGCGCGCTGAAGGTGAGGGGGGACGTGCACAAGGCGCGCGGTGATCGCGCGCGGGCCTTGCAGGACTTCGAAGCGCTGGCGGGGGAGGTGGACGACCCGGCGCTGCGCCTGGAGCTGGCGAAGCTGTACGAGCACTTCGTGAAGGATCCGGCGCGCGCGTTGGCGCTGCTCGAGCAGGGCACCTCGGAGACTGAATCAGCGGCCGAAAAGCGCCGTCAGCGCTTGCTCCGCAAGCACCGGCGGAGCGACCCTGGCGGGTAACTGGCCACCACCAGCGAGCGCCCCTCGGTGCTATATCGAGCCCTGCGTATGGCTTACGATCACCGAGCGATTGAACCCAAGTGGCAGCGTGAATGGGACGAGCGGCAGGCCTTCAAGTCGGTGCGCCGCCCGGGGCGACCCAAGTTCTACGCGCTCGACATGTTCCCCTACCCGTCGGGCTCCGGGCTGCACGTGGGGCACCCCGAGGGCTACACGGCGACGGACATCATCTCGCGCTACAAGCGCGCGCAGGGCTTCGACGTGCTGCACCCGATGGGCTGGGACGCTTTCGGCTTGCCCGCCGAGCAGCACGCGATCAACACCGGTCAGCACCCGGCCAAGACCACCGGCGAGAACATCAACACCTTCCGCCGCCAGCTCAAGAGCTTGGGATTTTCCTACGACTGGTCGCGCGAGGTGGACACCACGGATCCCAAGTACGTTCGCTGGACGCAGTGGATCTTCCTGAAGCTGTTCGAGCGCGACCTGGCGTTTCAAGCGGAAATTCCGGTCAATTGGTGCCCCGCGCTGGGCACCGTGCTGGCCAATGAGGAGGTCATCGACGGCCGCAGTGAGCGTGGCAACCACCCGGTGATCCGCCAGCCGCTGCGCCAGTGGCAGCTGCGCATCACCGCCTACGCCGATCGCTTGGCGGAAGATCTGGAGCCGCTGGACTGGCCCGAGACGAAGCAGAAGCAGCGCGACTGGATCGGCAAGAGCGAAGGCGCCGAGGTGGACTTCCCGGTCGCGGGGCGCAGCGAAAAGATCCGCGTGTTCACGACGCGTCCAGACACGTTGTTCGGCGCCACGTACATGGTGATCGCGCCGGATCACGCGCTCACGCTCGCGATCACCGCCGAGGCGCAGCGCGCCGAGGTCGCCCAGTATGTCGCGGCCGCCGCGCGCAAGAGCGACCTGGAGCGCACGGCGCTAAATAAGCAGAAAACCGGAGTGTTTACCGGTGCTTATGCCATCAATCCCCTGACGCAGCGGCAGATCCCCGTCTACACGGCGGACTACGTGCTGGGCGCGTACGGCACCGGCGCCATCATGGCAGTGCCGGCCCACGACGAGCGCGACTTCGAGTTTGCCAAGCAATACGGCTTACCCATCGTCGAGGTGGTGAGCCCCGATGGCAAGCTGCACGACGGCCTCGACGCGCCGTTCACGAGCGACGGCATCGCGGTGCGCTCCGGCCAGTTCGACGGTCAGAAGACCGCGGACATGAAGCAGAACATCTTGAGCTACCTGGAGCAGCAAAAGCTCGGGGAGCGCAAGGTGAACTACCGCCTGCGTGACTGGGTGTTCTCGCGGCAGCGCTATTGGGGTGAGCCGATCCCCATCTATTTCCCCGTCAGCTGCGAGGGTGATCCGCGCAAGGGCGACCCGCACACCATCGACTACGGCACGCCCATCCCGGTCCCGGAGCAGGAGCTGCCGCTAAGCTTGCCCGATCTAGAGGATTACCGGCCGGGAGATCCGGCGGGCGCGCTGGTGAAGGCGCTGGATTGGCGCTTTTTCCAGAAGGATGGGAAGTGGTACGCGCGGGAGACGAACACGATGCCGCAGTGGGCCGGCTCCTGCTGGTACTACCTGCGTTACCTGGATCCGCAAAACGACGAGCGGCCGTTCTCAGAGCAGGCGTACGACGACTGGATGCCGGTCGACCTCTACGTGGGCGGCAACGAGCACGCCGTGCTGCACCTGCTCTACGCGCGCTTCTGGCACAAGGTGCTGTTCGACGTCGGCGTGGTCAAGCACCCCGAGCCGTTTCAGAAGCTCGTGCATCAAGGCATGATCTTGGGCAACGCTTACCGCTGGTACGCTGTCGTGGACGACAACGACAAGCTCGTGCGCGCGCTGGACGGCGACGATCCCAGCGTGCAGCAGGACGCCGAGGGCGAGCTGCGCACGCCCGCGGGTGAAAAGGTGCAGGCGCGCTACGTGGCTCCGGCGGACGTGGTGTTCAAGGGCCAGCAGCCCGCTGTGCCGCACCACCCGGAGCACGGGGTCAAGCTCCATACCTCCGTCGAGAAGATGGCCAAATCCCGCGGAAACGTGGTGAATCCGGACCACGTGGTGGCCGAGTTCGGCGCCGATAGCCTGCGCGTCTACGAGATGTTCATGGGCCCGCTGCGCGAGACGAAGCCGTGGCAGACGGCGGGCATCCAAGGCTGCCGGCGCTTTCTCGATCGCGTCGACGCGGTGGCTCGCAAGCCGCTGCAAGATGGCGAAGGCGACGAAGAGACCCGCAAGCTCCTGCACCGCACCGTGAAGAAGGTCGGTGAGGACATCGAGTCGCTGCGCTTCAACACCGCCGTGAGCACGATGATGATCCTGGCCAACCGCCTGGCGTCGCTTCCGAGCGTGCCGCGCGGCGCGCTGGAGAAGCTGCTGCTCGTGCTGGCGCCGTTCGCTCCGCATTTGAGCGAAGAGCTGTGGCACGAGCTCGGCCATCAAGAGCTGATCTGCACCCAGCCCTGGCCCAGCTTCGACCCGGCGCTGTGCGTCGACGACGTCGTGGAGATGGGCGTGCAGGTGAACGGCAAGGCACGCGGCCGCGTGAAGCTAGCCAAGGACGCGTCGGAGGAGACGGCCAAGCAGGAGGCTTTGAAGGACGAGAACGTCGCGCGTTTCGTGGCCGACAAGCCTCTGAAGAAGTTCGTCTACGTCCCCGGAAAGATTGTCAATTTCATCGTGGGATAGTGCCCCACTGAACGGCTGGTCGGCTGTGGATAGGCTGTTGTTTCCCGTGAAACTTGGCCCGCAACTGCAGAATGTGTCTCAGGATTTCGCGACCACGAGCCTGGGGGAAACTGCAGCTCGGCCGGTCAAATCGGGTCTCTGGGCTGGCACGCTGGCCGGCGCCGCTCTCTGGGCAACGCTGGGCGGTGCGCTAGCCGCGGCGCTACCCGGCTGTGGTTACCACCCCATCTACGGCGCCCAGCGGCCACGCTACGCCGTCCAGGCCGGCCACTACAGCACCGCCAGCTTCGAGGCGGTGCAGGCCACGGTGGCGGGCGTCCGCAGCGAGCTCGGGGCCGCTGAGGCGCTCGGAGCGGGCTATCCGCGCGTGGTCGTCGAGGTGCTGCGGGTGGATGAGCGCAGCACCGGCGTTCGCGATACCCCATCTCAAGGGCCACTGGCGCGCGGCTCGGAGATCGTCGTGGTGGGGCGCGCGCAAGTGGTCGAGCAGGAGGGGGGGGCCGCTACGATTGACACGGGCGACATGAGCCGCGCCGCTCAGTTTGCGTCTGGTAATAGCCCGAGCGTCGACGCCGCGGCGCGGGAACGCGCCGTGCGTGACGCTTCACGGCGCCTAGGCCAAGCCTTGGGGCGCTCCGTCCTCGGCTTGCCCGAGCCACTCGAGGGCTGAGCTCACATACCCATCGCCTTCTTGAAACGCTTTGCGTCAGCGAACATGTCCACGTTCGTGAACACGTAGGTGGCGGCCTGCGTCTTCCCGCCGGCGGCGATGTCCGCCAGCTTCTCGATGGCGGGATCTTCGTAGCGTGACTTGTGACCGGCGGGACCGGGCAGTCGGTAGTAGGCGACGTTCCGCTGCGACAGACCCTGGTGCAGCGGATCGCGCGCGGCGAGCGTGTCCGTCTCTTCGGCCAGGTCGTCTGCGTCGTCCGGCTTCCAGGCCGGCCCGGGCTCGAACACGACGACCTCGAACTGCTTACGCACGCTCTTCAGGAAGTCCCTCAGAGCGGTGCGGTTGGCGCGGCTGCTCGTGAAGTCCGGCGGGGCGACGAAGACGGCGGCCTTGGACTCGAGCTCCTTGGCGACCTCACCGAGCGTCTTCAGCGCGGTCTCCACCACTTTGCCTTCGCGGAAGCCTTCTTGCGCGATTTGGCGAGGGCCCAGCAAGGCGAACTCGAAGCCTTTCGGCGCCTCGCGCCGCCACCGGCGCACGGTGCCGGGGCCCGGCACGGCCATGTGCGTCTCTTGGACTTCGACGAAAAGGTACTCTTTGAAATAGCGCGTCGCTGGAACGGCAAATCCAGCGCAGCCAACGACCATCATGATTGGGGCAGACGCTAACACATGGGAGCAAGTCACGCCCGCGCTCCCCGGCCGATTTTTCGCGTCGCGCCGCCGCAGATTATTCCCGAACTTAGGCCGAAACGGCGCGCGTTGCCGCGAGAGCCCACAAAATCCGAGCGCGCCCGGCAGCCAAGCTCCCGAGCGCGCTTTTCGAGCCGTTTCAGCTCGCTAGCCCGTCAGTCCAGGGGCGGGAAGCAGACGTCGCGGCAGTCGTCATTGCCGGCGTCGGGATCGTCGTCCTCACCGTTCAAGGCGCAGGCGACGAGGTCCATCGTGTCCTCGTTCAGGAAGTCGTCGGTCGCGGCGCACTGGTTGAGGGCCTCCGCGTCGCACTCGAACAGGATCTCGTCGATCGTCAGCACGCCATCGTTCTTCTCGTCGTAGCAGTTGAGCAGCGCATCGAACTGGCCGAGATCATTGGACGGCGAGGGGCCGTAGCCGCAAGCGCTGGTCGGGTTCTTGCCGTAGCAAGCCGCGAAGGTGTCACAGCACTTTTGCTTGAGGCAGGCGCCGCAGTCGTTGTCCGCGTCGTTGGCCGTACAGGCGCCGACGGGGTCGATCTCGCTCGGCGTATCCAGCGAGGAATCGCAGACGCCCGGGTAGTCCGGATCCGTCACCGGCCCGCCGCCGTCACCGCCGGAGCCACCGGGATTCTCGGTGCCACCGGTGCCGCCATTGCTGCCACCCATGCCGGCAGACGTGCCGCCCTTGCCGCCCTTGTTGCCGGTGTTGCCGGTGTTGTCGCCACCCTCGATCTTGACGTCGTCGTCGCTTCCGTCCCCCGTGGAGACGACGCAGGCGCTCGCCAAAGTAGCTGCCAGCCCCATGAACAAGGTCCACTTCAGCGTGCGATAAGAAGTCTTCGTCTGCATGTCAGGCTCTCCGGAAAAAAGTAGGAACAGCAGGTTCACCCAGCGGCGTTAATCTCTCGCCAGCCCCTGGTTGAGAGGGAGCCAGGTTACCTGGATTGACGGGAAGCGTTGCACGTTATTCGCCGTTACGCTGTCTCGTCTTCCTTTGCGGGCCCACCGGTGGCTGGCCCTGCGGCCGAAGTCGGCGCTGGAGACGGTGTAGGCGGCGCTGCCGGTGCCGGGTTCGTGGAGTGGCGGAAGCGGAAAGCCAGCGCGATGCTGGCGAGGGAGACGAGCCACCAGGGGCCGTCGCCCCACCACGCGTAGGGCGTCTTGCCCTTCAGCCAACGCAGCGTCGCGCGTTGGGCGTCCTCTTCGAAGGTTTGCGTGTGGCTGATGACGCGACCGACCGGATCCACGAACGCGCTCACGCCGCTGTTGGTCGAGCGCACGAAGAACTTGCGGTGCTCGACCGCGCGCAGCTTGGCCAGGGCTAGGTGGATCCACGGCTCGGTGCTGTCGCCGAACCAAGCGTCGTTCGTCAGGTTCGCGATCAGCTCCGGATCGCCTTCGCTCATGACCCGGTTCACGAAGCTCGGCAGCACGTCCTCGTAACAGATGACGACCGCGATCTCGCGCTCGCCCAACCTCAGCGGCTTGAAGGACGAGCCAGGCTGGAAGCGGCCGGAGTGCGGCGACCACTCGTACAGCACCGGGAACATCTCGCCGAACGGCAGGTACTCGCCGAAGGCGAGCAGCAGCTGCTTGTCGTAGCGGCCAGCGACTTTGCCGGCCTGATCCGTGAGGATGGCCGAGTTGAACAGGACGTATTCGCGCGCGTCGTTCACGGGGCGCACGAGCACGCTGCCGAACAGCGCCGGCACGCCGAGCTTGGTCGTGAATTGGCGGCGCAGGGCGCGCTCTGCGTCGTCCTCCTGGACCGCGGACATCACGGACGTCTCGCTCCAGACCACGAGATCCAGCGGTGCTTGCTCGGTGAGGGTGCCGGTGAGGCGCAGGTGCCGCTCCAGGCCTTCGCGCTTGTTTCTGCGCTTACCCTGCAGGCTCATGTTGGCCTGCACCAGGCCGACCTCTGCTTTTTCGGCCGCGGCGCTGCGGGCGTCCACTTGCGGAATGCGGATGGCGCCATATAGCGCGGCGACGAGCGGTGCTGCGGCGCCGGCCAGCACCAGCCGCGCGGGCTTGCGACGCTCCAGCCGCGCCAGCAAGAGCTCGGCCACTGCGCAGTTGGCGGCCACCAGCACGAGCGACACCGCGATCGGGCCGCCCAGCTCTGCCAGCTGCAGCAGCGCCGGCAGCTGATGCACCGTCGCGCCGTAGAACCAGGGGAACAGCAGCGGGAACAGCAGCTCGCTCGCCGCGAATGCGAGCGTGAGCGTGAGGTAGCGACCCCAGCCGCGCTTCTCGCCGCGCGTGGCGAGCCAGCCGAACAGCGCGATGCGACCAGCCTGATACGCGCACAGGATGGCTTGGAACAGCCAGCACAGCGGCTTCGGGAAGCCGCTGAACACCTCTAGCGTGTAGCTCAGCCAGTAAAAGCCGGTGATCGTCATGCCGAAGCCGGCGGTGAAGCCCAGCCACAGGCCGTGCTTGGGGCGCTGGCCTGCGAGCGCGACCAGCAGCGGCACGAGCGCGACGAACGCCAGCTGCCACACGTCGATGCCCGGGAAGGCGACGAAATAAAGCAGGCCCGTCGCGAAGGCGAGCGGGTACGCCACCCTGAGCGGAACCGGCACGGTCGCCTGCATGCTCAGTCGCCCAGGGCCTTCTTCACCTTGGCGATCACGTCGTCGATCTTGAACGGCTTGGTGATGTAGTGGCGTGCGCCGCTCTGGATGCCCTTGATCACGTCCGTAGCGCCGCTCTTGGCGGTGAGGAACATGATCGGCACGCTCCTGAGCTCGGCGCTCTTTCTGACCTCGTTTGCCACTCCCAGGCCATCCAGGCCCGGCATCATCACGTCGAGCAAGAGCAGGGCAGGGCGCGGCTGCTGCGCGGCCAGCACCAGGGCTTGCCGCCCGTCGTACGCCACGGAGACGTCGTAGAGGGGCGCGAGCACCTTCTCGAGCATGCTCGCGATCGCGGGGTCATCCTCGGCGATCACGATTCTCTTGCGGACGGCGGGGGCTGCCGACACGGCTACTCCGTGCGTTTGATGACGTGGAAGCCGAAGTTGGTCTCGACCACTCCGCTCACTTCGCCCGGCTTGAGCGCGAAGGCGGCGTCCGCGAACGGCTTGACCATCTGGCCCTTGGCGAACTTACCGAGCGCGCCGCCGCGCTCCTTAGCGCCGGGCTCATCCGAGTACTGCTTGGCGAGCGCCGCAAAATCCTGCCCCTTCTTGGCTTTGGCGGCGATCTCTCCCGCCAGCTTTTGGGCTTGCTCCTTGGTGCGCTTGATCTCGGGGCTGGCGCGCAGCGAGCCCTGGTACTGCACCAGCACGTGGCTGGCGGCGATGCGCTCTTCTTC
>JAEYOT010000212.1 GCA_023411445.1 Pseudomonadota bacterium | reverse complement strand
TCGTCGGCATCATCCTGGAGGAGGTGGAGCGGCTCGATCGCGTGGTGGGCTCGGTGCTGGACTACGCGCGACCTTCCAAGGGCGAGCTGGGCGCGGTGGACTTGAACGCGGTGGTGCGCCGCACCGTGACCGTGCTGGCCTCGGACCGGGCCGAGGACTGCGAGATCGTGACGGACCTGGCGAGCCAGCTGCCGCCGGTGCGCGCGGACGCCGAGCAGCTGCGGCAGATCCTGATCAACTTGGTGAGGAACGCGGTGCAGGCCATGGGTGGTCAAGGCACCGTGCGGGTGCGCACCGCCACCCACGCCGAGCCCCCGGCCGCCGTCGGGTCTGTTCCGGACGGAGAGTGGGTGGAGGTTTCCGTGAGCGACGCCGGACCGGGTATCGCTCCGCAGGTGCTCAAGAACTTGTTCGTCCCATTTTTCACCACCAAGGACCGCGGTACCGGCCTGGGGCTCGCCATCAGCCAGCGCATGGTGGAGGAGATGGGTGGGCGCATCGAGGTGATGTCGCGGCTCGGGGACGGCGCCACCTTCACGGTGCTGCTCCCGGTGGCGCCCGAGCACGGTCACCGGTCCGGCCACAGTCCCACGGCGCCCCAGGTTGGGGCGCCAGAGCCCGAACGAACCCCGGGCCTACCCGCGCCAACCCGGGCCGATCCCGAGCCTACGTGAGATCGATTTGACCGTATCTGGCTCAAAGTCCTAAAGTTTTTGAAGTCGCGCCGTCAGTACAGCGAAGGCTTGGTCTCGTCCCCACATGGTTCCTCGACACGCGCAGCCCGGCCCCTCTGAAGCCAAGAACGACCCGCGGTACGCGCTCCGGTTCATCTCCGGCAAGTACCAGGGTGGTGAGTACCCACTCGCGGAGGGACAAGAGATCGTCATCGGTCGCTCGAGCGAGCTCGACATGGTGCTGGTCGAAGAGATGGTGAGCCGCAAGCACGCGCGCATCGCGCTCGCCGACGGCACGATCAGCATCGAAGATCTCGGCTCCACCAACGGCACGTTCGTGAACGGTGAGAAGGTGCAGCAAGGCACGCTGCGCGAAGGCGATCGCGTGCTGATCGGCACCAACATCCTGAAGGTGGTGGCCGCGCCCCAAGACGCGCAGGCGCGCGCCGACCTGAAGGCGATGGCCGTCGGGCGCGTGACCGCCAAGCAGCAAGGCACGCGCTCGGACGAGGCGCCGCGCATGTCCGGCAACCTGGAGGAGATCCCGCTGCCGGACTTGCTTCAGCTGTTCGGCACCTCGCGCAAGGCGGGCGTGCTAGTGCTGCGCTCCGCCGGGCGCGAAGGCCGCATCTACTTGAATGACGGTCGCATCCGCTTCGCAGAATTCGTGGGCGCAACTGGCGTGCCCCCGCTCAAGGCCGTTTACCGCATGCTGGGCTGGACGACGGGGCTGTTCGCGCTCGATCCGCCGGACACGCGTGAGTTCGACGACGCGATCGATGTCAGCGCCCAAGAGGTGCTGATGGAAGGCTTCCGTCAGCAGGACGAGCTAGGCCAGCTGCGGGCGCGCATCCCGGGCGACGGTCGCTTCGGGCTCAAGCTGCCGCTCACCGCGCACCTGCGCGATCTGGAAGACGCGGATCTGGACACGCTCGAGGCCGCGCTGAACGCGGAGAGCCTGGACGCCTTCTTGGACGCAGCGCCCGGTCCGGATCTGGAGGCGGCCCAGGCGCTGCTGTCCTTGATTCAGCGCGGCTACTTGAAGCCGCTCTGAACGCTACTGATTGGTGGGCGGATGGTTGGGCGGCAGCGCGCCACCGGTCGCCGGCGCCTGACCTGGCTGCATGCCGCCACTCGGCGTCGAGATGGGGCCGCCGCCGGGCAGCGGGACCTTGCCTGCGAGACCCGTACGGCGTGAGAGCTTCGGCGCGAGCGCCTTCAGCTTGCCCTGCAGATCCGGATCGTTCTCGGCCATGGCGGCCTCGCGCAGGGTGCGGCCGAGGGCGGGCCACTGCTCCTTGCGCTTGCTCAAGCCTTCCAGCTCCGCGAAGGCGACCTGGCGCGTCGGCAGCGGGCCGAACTGCAGGTACTGGCTGAGATAGCGCAGCGAGGCGCGGTTCACGCGCGCGTACGCCTGCATGATCTGCATGTTCGGATCGGCCGTCGGAGCTTCCGCGCGCAGCTTGCTGCCAGACGCGCCTGGCTTCGCGAACGTCGCCGCGCCCGGCTTGGTGCGGAGCGCGCTCGGCAGCGGCTTGACGGCGCCAGCGCTGCCCGCAGGCGCGTTCTTTTGCTCGGCCTGCATCTTCTCCATCGAGGCCGCGCGGAGCTTCTCCGAGGCGCTCTCGGTGGCGAAGGCGAGGTCCGCGGCGCTCTTGATCAGCACCGCTTCGGGCTCGGGCTTGGCGACGGCTGCCTTCATGGTGGTGAGGGCGGCGGCGGCGGTCTTACACAGCTCGACCTCCTCTGCCTTCTTCAGCAACGGATCGCAGGCGGGCAGCTCGGGCGTGTCGGCCCAGCGCTTGGTCCAGTCCTTCAGCGTGGTCGCCAAGCGCTTGCCGTCCGCGTAGCGGTCCCCTTGCGGCTTCTTCTTCTTGGTGTCCTTCTCGGTCTTCTCGGCCTTGGCCTGCTCGTCCTTCTTCTTGCTGCTGCAAGCGACGAGTGACGTGGAAAGGCACGCCACCATCAGTGCCATCCCCGCGCGGCCGATCAGAATCCTGGTCCTGCTGTTCACTAGTAAACTCCTCGGAAGTACGGATCGTTAAAGCCGAAGCGGCTGCTGACCTCTTGTACGTAGTCCACGAGGCCTTGGTAGGCCTTTACTCGATTCGCGTAGCGTTGTGAAATAACGACCGGGCGGCCGTTTGCGTCCTTCACGTAGACGCGCGTCGTGGCTGCTGGATCGTCGTTCGGGTCCGGCGTCGGGATTTCTTCGATCTCGTAGGCTTGCTCGGTCAGCAGGTTGATCC
>JAEYOT010000257.1 GCA_023411445.1 Pseudomonadota bacterium | reverse complement strand
ATGGCGGCGAGGGCGGGGGCGGGGGTGAAGGAGCGGCCCAGTTGGGGCGCTTCGGTGGCACGCCCGAGGTCGTCGCGGGCATGGGCGGCGTGCCGGACGTCACGGCCGGCGCAGGTGGCGAAGCGGGCCAGACAGAGCAAGGCGGCGCGGGCGGAGCGCCTGAGCCCGGCTGCAACGAAGCAACGTGCCCTGATGGCGTGTGCCTGAACGACGTTTGCGAGCTGGAAACGGTCGTCTCCGCCAACCTGAACCTCAGCACGGACGCGCTGAGCGAAGGGCGCGCGTGCGCGGAGGCCATCGCCTATTCAGTGCTGGCGCTCGCGGGCGCGATGGCGACATTGGCCGAGGCTCCGGTAGGGGATTGCCTGGCGCTCGGCGATGAAGTGCTGCTCATCAACTTGCAGGGCACCCCAACCAGCTACAACAACGTGGGTCGCTGGGAGCTCTTGCACGTGAGTAGCGTGGACGGGGCGGACGTCACCTTCACGAGCGCCATCAAGCGCCTCTACGGAAGCGGCGTGAGCAACGCGGGCTTGGGCATCACCGCGGCAGACCAGCGAGTAGCGCTGATCCGCGTGCCACGCTTTGGCAGGTTGGTCATCGAAGAGGGCGTCACCGTCACCGCCGCGGCCTGGAACGGCGTGCTCGGCGGCGTCTTGCCGCTCCGCGCGGCGCAGCTGGAGCTGGCCGGCACCTTGAACGCCGCCAGCCTCGGCTACCGTGCTGGCCGCTGGAGCGAAGACGACATCACCTGCACGGACAGCATCCAAACCGAAGCGGGCGAGTCGATCGCCGGTACCGGCACCGCCACCACCTTGCGCAACCTCGGCGCGTCCGGCGGCCTGGGACCCGGCAACGCCAGCTTCAACAGCAACAACGCGGTCCTGCCCACGCCCGGCCACTCCCAGCCCGGAGAGCCCGGCTTCAACGCCAACGGCCGCGCCATGGGCGAAGTCGGCGCCGCCTACGGCTCGCCGGACGCCACCACCGTCACGCTCGGCTCCGGCCCCGGCGGCGCCCTTACCTGCGTGGTCGCGCCCACCGATCCGACTCCCTACTTGATCGAGCGCGCCACGGACCAAGCAGGCGGCATCGTGCTCCTGCTCATCGAAGACCTGCAGGTAGAGCCGCCCGGTCTCATCACGGCCCAACCGCCTGATCAACAGCGCGACATCGCCTTTTCCGGCGGCTACATCTTCATTCGCGGCTCCACGCTGTCGCTCGGCACGGACCAAGTGACCGCGCTCGGCTCCACTGGCATCCGCCCCAACGGCCCCCTCAGCGGCCAAACCAACCAAGCCAGCCCTGGCTACATCGTGCTCTCCGCGAGCAGCGTGTCCGGCACCACCATGCCTCCTGCGCTCACAGCCACGGCTTTCTAGACGGTCGGCGGGCCCGTTGCCGGGGCGCCGATTGAAACGCCCATCACTTAGCGGAATCGGCGCCACCGGCGAAAATCGTGAGGACGCGCAGCAGGGTGGGCATGGCGGCGGCGAGGGCGGGGACGGTCGCGGTGGCGGCGCCCAGGCTGGGTTGGATGGCCGTGAGGATGGCGGTCAGGGTGGCGAGCGCGGTGAGGAGGACGCCGCGCATCGCTGACCACGAGGTGTTCTTCTCGGCCTGCTCCCATTGCGTGACTTGGGATGGGTCGAGCTGGCTGAGGATGTAGTCGCCGAAGGCGCGCCGCGGCAGGGCCAGGGTCGCCGGATCGATCAGGCCCTTATCTGCCAGGCTGCGCAGCACGGCGGCGGTGTTGGGGTGGGGGTTGGCGTAACCGTCGAGGGCGATTTGAGCGAGCACGCGCTGCTCGTGCTCATCGCAGCCCTCCCACAGACTCTTCAGCGCCAGCGGCTTGGGTGGTGTCAGAGAGCTGAGAAAGCGATGGGCGACCGGCGCGCGCCTCATGACCTCGAAGTCGCGCAGCTGCTCCAGCCAATTCGGAGCGAGCAGCAGGTCTGCCTCCGAGGTGAGGATGACCCAGGGCTTGGCATTGAGAGCAAGCGGCGGATTGTCACCGTTATCGGGTGAGAGCAGGACCGGAGCGCGCCCATCGGCCGGCAAACCCAAGGACGCGAGTCGGTCTTTGAGGGCCAGCGCCTTGCTCCACGGCAAGTGTGGAATGTACACGTGCGACTTCTGGCCGCTCGCTGGCGCTCGTTGGAGAATGGCCGCGGCTAGCTCGTCCTGCGAGTGGTAGCCAAGCTCAGCGAGCAGCCGGGTGTGGAAGAGCCGCCGGAACACCCGTAGCGAGAGCGCGAACGATGCTAAGGCAAACAGCACGAGGCTGATGAGGGGCAACAGCCCACGCGCGCTCCAACCGACCGGCGGCAGCGCGCTCACCAGCCAGGGCTCACCGTGGCCGGGACCCAAGCTCAGCTGGCGGTAGCTGCGCCGCCACGACCAGGCGACGCCCGGCGGATCCGCCGGCGCGCCCGCGAGCGCCATCAACGCGGCCGCGCTGCCGCGCACGGGCTCGAACGCCGGTAGCCAGTCGTGCACGCTCGCGATCAGCTCGTCCCGGGCCCTCGACATCCAAAAGCCTGGAGGCAGCAGCGACACTTCAGCGGCCGGCGCATCCGGGAGGAACACGCGGGGGCAGCGGTGGGGCGAGGCCTGACAGCGGCTCGGCACGCCCGCGCTGGCCACGTGCTGCTGCTGCGCTCGCGCCATCGTCTCGACCGTGTTGTCGTAGGCGGACGCGAACAATATGGCTGCCGGCACCGTGACCAGCACGTAGGCGAGCGCGAAGCACGCCGCCGCGTAGGCCTGGGGAAAGCCCAAGCGACTGGGCCCGGATGCGTGCGCCTCACCCAGCCACCAGCGCAGCGGGCGAAACCAGCCGCTGCCTTGGGCTGGCCGCAGCACCGCTAGCGCTCCATCACGCCCCAAGCCCGGCATTCGCATCACGCCGCCGAACGCGACGGC
>JAEYOT010000283.1 GCA_023411445.1 Pseudomonadota bacterium | reverse complement strand
GGCGTGGAGCTCACGGACATCGCGCGCGCGACGAAGATCTCCGTCAATCACCTGGCGGCGATCGAGAACGAAGCCTTCGATGAGCTGCCGGCGCTCGTGTACACGCGCGGCTTCGTGCAGCAGCTGGCCAAGTTCCTGAAGCTGGATCCCACGCAGGTCACGAAGACGTACCTGCGGCGCCTCCGCGAGTGGCGCGCTGAAGCCGACGGAGACGCCCAGCATTGACGCACGGCCTGCGCCGCGCGCCGGACCTCGCCTACTCGTGGGCGCTCGGCATGGTGGCGCTGATGCCGCGTCTGTTCGTCGCCATCGCCTGGGCCAAAGAGCCGGTGTGGGACGGTCACTACTACCACCTCGGCGCGAGCCGCATCGCCGCCGGGCTCGGCTATTCGGAGGACGTGCTGGTGCGGGGCGTCTCGGTGTGGAAGCCGTGGACGCACTACCCGGTGGGGTACAGCGGGCTACTCGGCGTGCTCTATCGCGTGTTCGGTGACGGGCTGCTCGTCGCTCCGATCTTGAACGCGGTGCTGGGCGCTGCGACTGCCGTCTTGATTCATCGCATCGCGCTCCGTTACCTCGGCAGCACGCGCGCGCGCATCGCGGGCGGCATCGCCGCGCTGCACCCGGGCCTCATCGCCTATTGCCCGCTGGTGATGACCGAGATCCCCACGGCGTTCATGCTCGTGCTCTTGCTGTGGACGCTGCTGTGCTTCCGTGGCCGCTGGCACGCGGCCATTTACGGCGGCGTCATCCTGGGCTTGCTCACCTTGATGCGCCCGGCCAGTCTCCTGCTCGCGCCGCTGCTCGCGCTGAGCGAAGCGCGGCCGCTCGGGCGCGCCGTGCTGCGCGGCGCCGTCGCGCTAGCGGTGGCGCTCGCGGTGGTGTCGCCCTGGACGATTCGCAACTGCGTGCGCATGGACGGCTGCGCGCTGGTGTCCACCAACGGCGGCTGGAACCTCGCCATCGGCGCCCTCACCACCAGCGGTCGCTTCCAGACCCTGCGCGCGAAGGACGGCTGCCCCGTCGTCACCGGTCAGGTTCAGCAGGATGATTGTTGGGCCGAGGTCGGCTGGCGCAAGATCAAAGAAGATCCGCTGGCGTGGCTGGCCAAAGCGCCGAAGAAGCTCGCTCAAACCTTCAATCACGAGTCGTTCGCCATCGCTTACGTGGGCGAGGCCGATCCGGGAAGCTGGCCCGAGACACGCAAGGAAGCCGGGCGCGGCTTGCTCACGGCCTTTCACCTGGGTCTGGTCGCGGCCGCCGCGTTGTCGATCGTCGCGCTCCCGTTCGGACCGCTGCAACGCCGAGAGCAATACTGGCAAATTGGGCTGCTCTCTTTGCTGTCCGTCCTGATCTTCTACGGCGTCGCCGACGACGAGCGGCCGTTCCACTGGCTGATGGTGGTGGCGCCAGCGTTGGCCTTCGCGCCGCTGCCCGGTCGCCCCTATTTGGGAGCGGTAGGACGCATGGCTATGGCCGCGATCTTGACCACCGCCATGACGCACGTGGTCTTTTTTGGGGAAGATCGCTATCATTTGTTTCTGTCGCCGCTGCTGTGCCTGCTCGCCGCCGCCGCGCTCAGGCCAGGTGAGCGCGTTGCTCGGCAGCCACCCCCGAGCTAAGCCTGCCCCGTGGCGAGCGTGAGCGAGGGTAGACGCAGGCGAGCTGGATTTGCGCTCGGCTCGCTGCTGCTGCACGCGCTCGTCTTGTCCTTGGCGGCGTCGCGAGCCGTCGACGGCGCTTCGCCCGCGTCGCGCGGCACAGGCCACGAAGCGACGCCCGCCGCGCAGGAGCTCGCCATCGAGCTCGAGCCAGAGCGCACCTTGGCCGAGGTGCTCGCTCTCGCGCCGGTAGCGGAGCCGGCACCGTCGCCGCGCGTCTCCCGCGCTTCGCGCGCACAGGTCGAGGGCCCCTGGCTGGAGGAGCGTGGTGGAGCGCTCGAGCCAGGCGATGAGGCGCCGAGCGAGGCTGGGAGCCGCGGTGGCTCCGCGGCCGCGCCGCCGCCCGCGAGCTCTGCTGCCGCCCCGCGTCTCGGCTTGGCCGAGCTCGGCGTCGCCGGCCCCAACCAGTTCCTGGCGCCACCTGACAACGCGTCGCCTCGCCGCGCGCGCACTCAGGACGTGAAAGAGCGCTTGGATCACGCGCTGGCGCAAGGCCTGCAAGCGCGCGATACCTCGCTCGGTCTGGGCGCTGGCAGCCCGGTGATGCGCGCGCTCGAGGGCGCGGTCTATGCGTCCACTGCGCCGCTCAACGGTAGCGCGGTGTTCTCGTTCGTGATCGACAGCGACGGCAAGGTGCTCCGGGGCAGCGTCGGCGCCGTCAGCGCCGAGCGCGAGCAATGGGAGCGGGTGGCGCGCCAAGTCGTGCAATCGCTCGGCGAGCGCAAGCTGCGCGTCCCGAAGGGCAAGTCCGTCAAGCTCACGATCGCCGTGACCTCTCATTTGGAAATGCCGAGCGGCCGCGATCCGGGCGTCGAGCTGCGCGCGCTCGGTATCCCGCTCAAGAAGGGCGAGGGGCGGCGCTCCACTCGGCTCGAGCTGCTCAACCCGCTCAACCCGGGTGTGCCACTCCTACTCGATGGCGATCCGGCAGATCTCGGCGCCACCGCGCGCCGCATGGTCCGCTCGCACGTGGTGAGCGAAGAGCTGCTCTGACGGGGAGCGCGAGCTGCGCCGGATGGTCACCAGCCGGGGTAGCGCTGCGCGAGCTGCTGCGTGTCTTGGCCTGTCGCGGCCGCGAGCAAGTCGCGGGCCAGCTCGTCCGTAACGGTGGCTAGCTCCACCTGCTGGAGCCAGCGTTCCGGCACGCTTGCGATGCCCCACAGCGTGCCCAGCAGCTGCCCCGTCATGCTGCCGGTGGAGTCCGAATCCCCGCTGTGATTTACCGCGAGTCGGACGGCGTGCTCGAAGCTCTCGGCGCGCAGCGCGCAGAACAGCGCGATGGCCAGCGCTTCCTCGGCGACCCAGCCGCCGCCCAAGCGCTCCACGGCGGACGGCGCGGAGGGCGCGTCCGAGCCCGCGAGGCTCACGGCGCTGTCGATGGCGGCCACGACCTCATCCGAGGAGGCTTCACGCAAGACCCACGGCTTGGAGGCGGCGATGGCTTCGTGCAGCGAGCGTCCGCGCAGCAAGTGCGCGATGACGAGCGCGAAGAAGCCGGAAGCCAGCGTGCTGCTCGGGTGCCCGTGCGTGCTCTGCGCGGACTCGCCAGCCATCTGGAACGCGAGAGGCGGAGCTGCTTCCGAGTGCTCGTCCGCGCTGGGGACGAACAGCCCGATGGGGGCGACCCGCATGACCCCGCCGCAACCCTTGCTGTCGTTGCGAGCCAGCTCACCCAGCTTGACCGCACGCTTTAGCGCCGTCACGCAGGTCACGCCTGGCGCTCGGCGCTGGTGAAGCTCCCGCTGTTGGATCAGCCAGCCATCGGGCCACGTGGCGCCGGTCTTGGGGAACGCCGGGCTCTCTTGGCCCTGCGTGTGGAGCCAGCGCAGCAAGGCGTGGTGAATCACGCTGGGCGGGTGACAGGCGCCTTCTGCTTTGGAGCGGACGTGGGCGCGGATCAAGCCCTCGGCCGTGAACAGGGTCATCTGCGTGTCGTCCGTGATCGCGCCCAGCAGGCCGTATGCGGGCGCTAGCTCCTGGATGCCGAGCGCGCCGAACCTCTCCTCGATCTGAGCGAGCGACAAGAACTCCACGGGCGCGCCGAGCGCATCGCCCACCGCCCCCCCGAGGAGGCAGCCGCGAGCTCGGTCGAGCGTGCTCACCGTGCGACTAGCCGTGCTGCTTGGTGCCATGGCAACGAGCCTCATCGTCTCCCAGCGGCGGCCGCAGCTCAAGCGGGCGGCGGACATCGCTGGTCCGCCACCAGCGACGCGGCTCCTCGATCAGCCGGAAATGCGGAAGGATTTGCTGAGCGTGACGGCGCTGCCGCTGAACGGCGGCACGCGCACGTTGCGGAACACGGTTTGAATACAGCTCCCGACGGGCGTTCCGGCGAAGGGCGCGGAGACGACGACCGAGCTCACGGGGCCGTCCGGCGAGAACGTGACGCTCACGGAGCCGGTACCGGTCGGTCCGCCCTCGCGCTTGCAGCTGGCGGCCGTCGACGAGGCGGAGCTGAGCGCGGTGAGCGCGGAGGCGCGGTTGAGCGGCGCGCGCTGATCGGGAGGCGGGGGTTTCTCCGCGGGCGGAGGCTCGAGCTCGGGCTCGGGCGGCGCTTCGGGCGCGCTGGGAGCCGCCGACTCCGCTCCGGCTACGGCCTTCGGATCTTGGAGGCTGGTGGTGTCCGACGAGCCTTGCGGCGCGGTTGCGTCCTGCGCGCTCGAGGGATCAATCGCGTCCTTCGCGTTCGCGTCCTTGCGGGTCTTGGCGGAGTGAGCTGTCGCGTCTGTGCCGCGCGCTGGCCCGCCGCGGCCGGCGCTCGTGCGCCCCGAGTCGCCGGGGTCGAGCGGCAAAGCGTCGATGTTCAGGCCGGAGGGGCCAGGCTCTTGCGTGTACGCGCTGGGCTTGGGCTTGCCATCGTCCGTCCGTGCCTCCGGCAGGCTGGCGCCGGAGCTGGGCAGCGGCGCTGGCGGCTGATTGTTGACGAACCAGAGCGCTCCGCCCGCCGCCGCGACGCCGATCGCGGCCACCAGCACGGGCAGGATGGACGAAGCGGGGCTCGGCGGCAGCGACAGGCTCTGCGGGTGCGGCGTGCCCGACTTGGACGAGAGCGAGCTGGAGGTGGGCGGCTCCGACGGCGTCGTCGGGTAGCGGCCCGCCGAAGAGAAATGCGGATGCGAGCGATCAGGCGCGGCCGGGTGATCCGGCACCAGCCCGGCCGCGACGATGCCATCGCTGGCCGTCAGCGCTTCACGCAGGGCTTGGCGCTGCGTCTCGATGCGCGAGCCGAGCACGCGCCGCACCAGGTGGCCGACGCTGGCGTGCGAAACCAGCACGCGATCTTCCACCAAGAAGCGCTCGAGCGCCTCGCTCATCTCGAGGGCCGTCTGGAAGCGGCGCTCGATGTCTCGCTCCAGCGAGCGCATGACGATTCCCACCAGCTGTGGCGAGAGCTTGGGGTTCAGCTCTGCAGGGCTCGGGATCTTGCTGCGCTTCACGAGCTCTAGCGAATGCGCTGCGTTCTCCCCGCGGAACAGCCGCTCGCCCGTGACCAGCTCGAACAGCACGATACCGAGCGCGAACACGTCGCTCCGACGGTCCAGCGCTTCCGCGCGAGCCTGCTCGGGCGACATGTAGCCGAACTTGCCCTTGATCTTGTCCTCGGCGCCCAGATCGCTATGGGCGGTGGCGTTGGCGACGCCGAAGTCCACCAGCTTGGCGCGCCCGTCAAGCCCGACCAAGATGTTGTGCGGCGACACGTCGCAGTGGACGATGTTGCGCAGCTCTCCGTCCCACCCGCGCAGCTCGTGCGCGGCGTGCAGACCAGCGGCGGCGTCCGCGATGATCTTGACGGCGATCTCAGCGGGGATGGCGCGGCGGCGACGCGCTTCTTTGATCAGCGTGCGCAGCGAGTCCCCCTCGACCCACTCCATGGCCATGTAGAGGATGCCGCGATCCTCCGACACCTCGTGCACCTTCACCACGTGAGGGTGATCGATGCTGCGCACGATCTGCCCTTCTTCCAGGAACATGGCGCGGAAGTCCGAGTGCTTCGCCAGCTCCGGCAGCATGGCCTTCACCGCCACCAGCCGCTGCTTGCCGCTGACGGGGGCTCGCTCGCGCGCGACCCAGACGCTTGCCATACCGCCGCGGCCGAGCCTGATCAAAAGCTCGTACCTGCCGAGCGTAGCGCCCGACTTCAGTTCCGCGGCCATGCAATCACCCTGAGCATCAACGCAGCAACCCAAGCGAACTACGCGGATTCGCTTCCTTTGGTTATGCCACGGAACGTGTAGGCACGCGAGCTACAAGCATGGGAATTTACTGTGAGAGCAGCAATGCAATCATCGGGTGTAACCGTCACGATCACATTGGCACACATCACGGCCAGGCGCGCTTGCCTAGGGCGAGTCGAGCTCTTCAGCGCTCGATGCGCTCGGCGCTGCGCTCGGAGCTGGAGGCAGCACGACCTTCATGTTGACCTCGAGCAGCACCGCCTCCCCCGCGCTCAGCGTGAGGGTTCGGCGCTCGGGCGGAGCTGCGGGGTGCTCCAGCCGGATGTAGTGCGTGCCAGGAGTCAGCCGAATCGGGCGCGCGAATGGTGTGGTTTCGCGCTGTTGGCCGTCTACGAAGACGTGCGCCCACGGGTGGGCCACGACGCGGAGCTCAGCCGCACCCACGGGTGCCGCCTCCGGCGCCGCAGCGCGTCGACTGGCTTCTGCCGGCCCAAACGCGCGGCGCAGGCCATAGCCGCTGACCACGATACCGAGCGTGATCACCAAGAAGCCGAGCGTGATGGAGACGAGCGAGGTGCGCGGCGTCTCACGATGGGGCTTGCGAGCGGCGCTCGTCTTGACCTCACCCAGGCCGAGACTGGCGAGCAGCGCCAAAATGGCGGATTCGGGGGGGCCATCCCACGACTCGCTCAGCGCCGCGCGCAGCCCCGCCGCTAGCTCCGCCGCGCTACCGATGCGATCGGCGGGCAACTTCTCCAAGCAGCGCGCCACCAGCCGCTCCAAGCTGCCGCTCACCTTGATGCCACCTTGCGTGAGCGGCGGAGGTGGGCTCTGCCGAATGCGGAGCGACGTGGAGCGCTCGTTCGGACCTTCGAAGGGGCGCGAGCCGCTGAGCAGCTCGTACAGCAACACACCGAGCGAGAACAGGTCCGAGCGCGGATCCGCGGGCTCGCCCAAGATCTGCTCTGGCGACATGTACACGGGGCCGAGGTAGCCGGTGCTGCCGTCCAGTAGCTCCGGCGCGGTGGGCATGCGCTCGTCGACCGCGAGCGCGAAGTTGAGCAGCTTCACCTCGCCGCGCTTGCCGATGAGGACGTTCTTCGGTTGCAGATCGCGGTGCACCACGCTGTGCTCGTGAGCGTGCGCGAGCGCCTCGGCCAAGCCGAGCGCGATGGCGATGGCCGCGCTGTCCGGCAAGCGCTTGGCCTTGGCGAGCAGCTCCTCCAAGCTCCAGCCGTCCACGTGCTCCAGCACCATCCACATGCGGTCCCCCCGTTTGACGAAGTCATGCACCTTGACGATGCCCGGGTGGTTCAGCTCGCTCAGCAGCCGCGCCTCGCGCTCCAGCGTGGAGGCGAAGGGGGACGACGGCAGGATGTTTTGGCCGAGCGCCTTGATCAGCACCGTGCGGCCCAGCGGCTCCTGGATGGCTCGATACAGGTCGCAAACCGGCCCGGAGGAAAGCTTGCGGATGACCTCGCAGCCGTCGAAGGTTACTGCCTCGGGCATTGTTGCCAGGCCCTTATAGCGCTAGTGCAGCGCAAGTGAGAAAGTCGCTGCTCGCCGCTCCCTCCTGGAAGGACGCGCCTCGCTGGCGACCGGTCGGGCTCTGGGGAGGGTGAGCGGGGTGGCGTTCCTCGACAAGATCCGAAGAGCGGCGCTGCCTACGGCCATCCGCAACTATTTCGAGCAGCAAGATCCTCGCTTTTCCGTCGCGCTGCCGCCGGCGTTGCTGGTCGCCATCGTGCTGTACGTGCGCTCGCCGCTGTCGAACTACATCTTCGACGAGCAGGAAGCCTTGCTGGCCAACCCCTACGTCAACTCGGGGGAGCTCTCGTTCTGGCAGGCCTTCACGCGCGATTTCTGGGGTCTGCCGCCGGAGCGGAGCATCGGCTCCTATCGGCCGATTCCCAACTTGATCTGGCGCTCACTGTGGCACGTCAGCCACCAGCCGTTCATCCACCATTGGGTCAACGTCATCGGGCACGCCGTGAACGGCGCGCTGCTCGCCGCGCTGGTGTTGGCGGCATCTGGGCGGCGCCAGCTGGCCTGGCTGAGCGGCGCCGTGTTCCTCACCGCCGCGGTGCTCACCGAAGCGGTGTCGGGTGTGGTCGGCATCGCGGACGTGCTGGGCGGCATGGGCGTGCTGCTCGCGCTGCACTGCTTGCGGCTGCCGCTGTGGGGCATGCCGCTCGGCGTGTTCGCCGCCACCAGCTTCGGCTTGTTCAGTAAGGAGAGCGCCATCGTCGCGGTGCCGTTGCTGGCGATCGCCGCTTTCACCAGCGCACCGCTGCTACATCCCCGCGCCCCGCTGCGCTTAGCGCGCGCCGTGCTGGCGCTGCTCGCCGCCACGGCGGCGCTGGTGGTGTACACGGAGCTGCGCCGGCGCTGGTTCCCGGTCGCCTTGCCGGAGGCGCTGGCGACGCCGCTCCCCGCTGACGCACCTCCTGTTCAGGTCTGGCTGCGCCGCTTCCTGGTTTGGTTTCACCAGCCGAGCCTGCCGCGAGATCCGATCAACAACCCGCTGGTCGACGCGCCGTTTCCGTTGCGCGTGGCGGCCGCCCTGCGCGTTTACGCCAGCGGCGTGGGGCAGGTGCTCTTGCCTTGGACCTTGAGCGGTGACTACTCGTTCCGCGCCGAGCCGCTGCCGACGCGGCGAGTCTTCTTCGGCAGCGTGATGGGCGCGCTGCTCATGATCGGCCCGCTACTGGTCGGGGCGGGCGTCCTCCTGCACAACTTGATCTTGAGCTTCAAGCTGCGCGGCGTGGAGATCGCGCAGCGCGTGCGCCGTCTCGCGCCGGGCGCGCTGCTCGCCACCGGCCTGCTCTGGTTCCCGATCGCCTACTTCCCGCACTCCAACATCCCGGTCGTGCTGCCCACCGTGCGCGCTGAGCGCTTCTGGTACCTCCCGGTCGTGGGCACGTCGCTGGTGCTGGGGCTTTGCGCTGCCAAGCTGCTCTCCAGCCGTCGGGAGCGGGTGGGCGCGGCGGTGCTCGGCGCGTTCTTCGGCGTGCAGGCGTTTCAGGCGCGCGCTCACGCGCTCGACTACATGGATGATTTGAGCTTCTGGGACGCGACGCGCCGGGCGGTGCCGCTGAGCGCCAAGGCCCAGCTCAACTACTCCGTGATGCTGGGCGCGCGCGGGCAGCTGCAGGAGCGGCTGCACTACAACGGCATCGCCAAGGAGCTTGCGCCGAGCTGGGCCATGGCGCACGTCTACTACGGCGACACGCTGTGCCGGCTGGCCAACGTCCCGGATCCGCCTAGCCCCAAGCCGGACCCAGAGAAGCGCCGGCAGCGCGCCGAGCTCGCCATGCCGCACTACCTGCGCGGCTTCGAGCTGGCTCCCAACGATCCCAACTTGATCGCGCTGGCGCTGCAGTGCATGTGGGATGAGAAGATTGCGCTGCCGCACCAGCAAGAGCTGGTGGATCTCTCCGCGCAGCACCCCGGCTCTTGGCTATCGTTCTTGGTCTCGGACCTGTTCGAGAATGGCGTGAAGAACGGCGGAGTGGACAAGAAGTACCGCCCCCGTTCGTATGACGAAGGACCTAAGAAGGAATGAGTCGCGCCCCGGCGGTCTTGGGCTACGCGCGTTTGGTCGTGGCTTGCGCCGCGAAGGTAGCGCCGCCGCAGGCTGCCGCCCCCTCCGCCGCTGCGGCACCCGCTGCTGCCGCGCCGCCTCCGATCTCGTCTCCGCCTCCGCCCCCTGCGCCGGCCGCGCCGAGCGCAGCAGCTCCGGCTGCGGAAAGGTCAGCGCTGCTCGAACATGAGCTCGGAGCGGGGCGCCCCTCGGAGGCCGTGCAGCGCGAGCTCGACTCGTTTGGCGAGTCGTATCCGCCGCTGCCGCTGCTACGCCGCCTGCCGGACTTTCTCTCCGTCAACGCTGCGCTCGCGCTCTTGCCGGACCCGGACCAGCGGGAGGCGCTGCGAGAGCAGCTTCACGCGCAGCTGGAGGGGGCGCCCGAGGGGCCGCTGCGGGGCGCGTTCCTCGATGAGCAGCAGCGCCTGCAAGCGCTGTGGATAGGTGGCTTCTTGGTCGACGTGCTCGCTATCTACGATGGCTCGCGCTTGACGGGGAAGCTCGTCGGCATGCGCGGCACGCCGCGGCTCGGGGACGTGCTCGCGGAGAGCGACGAGGCCCGGCAAGAGATCCTGATCGAGCGGGTGGACTCGACCAGCGTCTGCTGTTTGCCGCTCAGCTTGGAGGTGGTGCGTGTCAGCAAGCACGGCGCGCTCACGCGCGTGCTCCGGCATCCGCGCGGACATGCTCACGTCGGGCCGGGCGTGCGCTACGATTTCCTCAACCACTTCGAGTTCGACCGCGACCGCGTGCTGGTGACGCCGGTCGTGCCGGCGGCGGCACCGGGCGTCGTCTACGAGCTCGTGTTCGATCGCGCGAGCAGGCGCTATCAGCCGACCGCCGCCACGCGCCGTCTCATGGCCGAGGACGAAGAGCGCGCCAAGAGCGGAGAGTCGTACTAGCTCGAGCGCCGGCCCGCGCCGGCTACTTCATGCGCGAGAGCCAGAACAAGCCGGCCAGGCTCGCGACCAGCACGGCGAGCGCCAGGAGGGCGATCAAGACGTCGGCGCTACGGAAGCCGGCCCTCGGTCGCGGCGGTGCCGCGCTGGCCTGCGGCACGCGCGCGATGGGCGCCGCGCTGCGCTCCGCCGGGGCCGGAGCGGAGCTGACCGGTACGCCGGTCGGCGGTTCCACGCTGTCTTGCTCACGCATCTTCTCGTCGCTGCTGGCTTCGATTTCGACCAGCGCTTCGTGGACCGGGTCCTCGTAGACCAGCTCGCTGCTGCCGAGCCTCACCACCTTGCCGCGCGGCCACGGCAGCTCCTTGTGCGGTGGTAGCGCTTGGCCGTCGAGGCTGGCACCGTTCTTGGAACCCAGCTCTTTGAGCCAGATGCCTCCACCTCGCCGCGACACCACCAGGTGCCGGCGAGAACAATCCGCGTCGGTCAGCGTGAGATCCAGCCCTGGGCCGCGGCCGATCACGTAGGCTCGTCCCAGCTCGGTCAGGAGCAGCTCGCGATCCTGATCGGGGCCGCTCTGAACTAGCAGCTTGGGCGCAGCGGGCTCACCCTGCGCCGCCAGCGCCGATGAAATCAGCGAGAGAGCGATCTCGCGCGTCGCCAGCTGCGCGTCGTCCGTCACCGGCACCGGCTCGATGCTGAGCTGGAGCCAGATGCGGCCGACGCGGATGAGCTCGCCGCTCTGCACCACGCGCGGCGCCTGCGGCGAGAGCCGAACCGGTCCCACGAAAGTGCCGTTCGTGCTGCCCTCGTCCACGATCACGTAGTCCGAGCCGCGTTGACGGATCGAAGCGTGGCGATGGCTGACGCTCGGATCCGGCAGGCGAATCTCGCAACCGTCTCCGCGACCAATCACGATGCGCGGAGCATCGAGGCTGATCTTGAGCGGGGTGGGGTGGTCGCCGGAGCGTACGACGACGGTGAGCGCCATGGGGAGAGCCGGAAATGCGAGGGGACCCGCAAGCAGTAACCCAATTGCCAAAACTTGGCCAAAGCCACGCGGTCCGCGTAGTCGAGGGGCAAGCCTCGAGCGCCGAACCCGGAGCCGAGGTCGGAGGCAGCATGACGCAAGCACAAGAACGCCGCACCGAAGGTCAGAGCCGAATGCCGGTCGAGACGCTGGTCGAGGT
>JAEYOT010000241.1 GCA_023411445.1 Pseudomonadota bacterium | reverse complement strand
CATCAACGGCAAGCCGGGCACCCGCTTCGCCGTGGGCGGCACGGAAAAGACGGTGGAGCTGGCGAGCGGGCTCGGCGCGGGCGAGCACCGCATCGAGCTGTACCGTGAGACGGAGGGGAAGGGCTTCGGCTACAGCGTGTTCACGGGCTTCGCCGCGGGGACGCCCGGCACGCCACCTTCCGACTTGGGCCGCTTGATCGAGGTGATCGGCGACTCGATCAGCGCCGGCTACGGCAACTTGGGCTTGGAGCAGCATCCCAACTACGGGCCCGATCCCAACGGCGGCTGCGGGTTCTCGACGGAGACGGAGAGCGCCTACCTGGCTTACGGTCACGTGGCGGCGCGTGCCGTGATGGCGGATGCCAGCGTGCTGGCCGGCTCCGGCTGGGGCATTTACAGCGACAATCTCGGCGACACGCAGAACGTGATGCCGGCGCTGTTCGGCAACACGCTCGGTGAGCGAAGCTCCCCCGCTTGGTCCTTCGCGGCAAAGCCACAAGCCGTCGTGATCAACCTCGGCACCAACGACGCCAGCGCCAAGAACCTCACGGCCGACAAGTTCAAGCCTCGGTACAAGGAGTTCGTGCTGACCGTGCGCGAGAAGTACCCGGACGCGTGGATCTTGTGCGCGGTCGGCTCACTGCTTTCGACCGCAGAGCATCAGAGCGCGCTCACGTACATCGGGGACATCATCGACGAGCTGGGTGACACCAAGATCAAAGCGCTGGACTTGGGCACGCAAGACGCGCTCAAAGGCACGGGCTGTGATTGGCACCCCAGCAAGGACGAGCAGGCGCGCCTGGGCGGCTTGCTAGCCGCCGAGCTGAAGTCGCTCCTCGACTGGTAGACCGCGGAGTTACTTGCGAGGTTTGCGAGCGGCGCGAGGCTTGCGCCGGGTGCGCTCTCCCTTGGCGCCGGGCTTCGCGGCAGCCGGCTCGCCCAGCTCGACGGCGTGCAGTTGCTGGACATGCCGCATGTCCGCCCAGGGGTCGCGCGAGAGCTTCGCCAGCCGCGCCTCGATGTTGCGCACGTTGAAGTGGTTGGGCGGTAGCTTCTCGGAGAGCTCGTCCCACTCTAGCGGCGTCGCGATCGGCGCGTTCGGCCGGGCGCGCGTGGAATACGGAGCGATGAAAGTCGCGCCGCGGCCGTTGCGCAGGTAGTCGATGAAGATCTTGCCGGCGCGCTTGGACTTCGACGCCGTCGCCACGTAGCGCTGCGGTGCGGCGCCGGCCATGGCCTCCGCGATGCGCCCGGTGAACTCACGAATGACGTCGAAGCCGAGCTCGGCCGCGATCGGCACGCACACGTGCAGTCCCTTGCCGCCCGTCGACTTGACGAAGCTCTGCAGCTTGACGCTCTCGAACAGAGCGCGTATCTCGCGCGCCGCCTGGATCACCGCGCCGTACGCCACGGCCTGGTCCGGATCTAGGTCGAAGACCAGGATGTCCGGATGCTCGAAGTCATCCGCTCGCGAGCCCCAAGTGTGGATTTCCAAGGCTGCCAGCTGCACCAAGCCGAACAGGCCCTGCTCATCGTCCAGCACGCTGTACGGGTGCTTACCCTCCTCCTCGCGGATGTTGACGGAGCGGAGCCCGGCTGGAGTGCCTTTCGACGGGTGCTTCTGGAAGAACGTTTGCTGAGTGTAGCCGTTGGGACAGCGCACCAAGGTGAGCGGTCGATTGGCGACCTGCGGTAACATGCGTTCGGCGACGAGCGTGTAGTACTCAGCGAGCTCGCGCTTGGTCACGCCCACCTCGGGGTAAAGCACTTTGTCCGGGTTGCTCAGCGGGTAGTCCGCGCCGCGCTTGCGCGGAGGGCCCTCCGGTTTCTCGAGCCGGACCTGGTCTGCTGGCTTGTCGTCGCGCAAACCTTGGAACGTGGGGTGACGCAGGTGCCCGTCTTGGGTGAGCTCGGTGAACTGCACTTCTGCTACCAGCTGGGGCGAGACCCAGTGCACACCGCGCGCCTCGCTCCCCGTCGGCGGATCCACCACGGGCGGCTTCTTCACGGCGAGCGGGGCCAGTTTCTGGGCAAGCTCCTTCAGCGAAGCTTCGCTGAAGCCGGTGCCGACGCGGCCGGCGTAGCGTAGCTCGTCACCGTCGCGATGGGCGAGTAGGAGGGCGCCGAAATGGCTGCGTGAGCCGCCCGGATCCGTGTAGCCGACCACGACCAGCTCCTGTCGCTGGCTGCATTTGATTTTGAGCCAATCTCGCCCGCGCCCGGCTCGGTAGGGCGAGGCCGCCCGTTTGGCCATGATGCCCTCGAGCCCCAGCTTGCTGGCGCTGTCGTAAAAGGCCTGACCGGAGCCGACGACGTGGGCCGAGAAGCGCAGCGTCTCTTTCACGCCCGGCGGCGCGTGCTCCACGACTTCGCGCAAGCGCGCCTTTCGCTCGAGCAGCGGGCGCGGCGTGAGGTCCTCCCCATTGAGGTGCAACAGATCGAAGGCGTAGTAAACGAGCGCGCCGTCCTTCTCTTCGCTCAGCGCGTTCTGCAGTGCCTGAAAGCTGCTAATGCCGCGCTCGTTCAGCGCGACTAGCTCGCCGTCCAAGATGGCGGCCTCCACGTCCAGCTGGGCGAGCGCGCCGGCGAGCGTGGGCA
>JAEYOT010000231.1 GCA_023411445.1 Pseudomonadota bacterium | reverse complement strand
GTCGAGGCCGACGACGACCCGAAAGTACGGGCGGACGCGGTCGGCATTTGTGCCCAAATCAGCAACGGGCGCCACAGCGCGTTCGGTGCCATGGCCGTCTTCACCAAGCGGTGGCGTCAACTCACCTGGTTGTACGAGCGAGGTGACCGCGAAGGCACCTGCAAAATCGCCGAGCTCATCCGCGCAGCGCATCAACGAGACCCGGACGGTCCCTGCACGGATCGGCTCGTGCGGAGCTTCGACGCCCACTGCAAGCACCCCGTCGAGAGTCCCTAAACGCCCGCTGCGCGGCGTCGCGCGCTCGTCAAGCTTAGTACCGCTTCACGACGCGCTCGAGCCTCGCTCGCGGTCTGCCGTTGGGCGTGGCCGGCGGCACGTCAGATACCCAAATCAACGCCGTGAAGGCGGCGCCAATGACCTGCACCACGTCATCGAAGTCAGCACCACTCATACCACCGGGGTACAGCTTGGTCTTGCCATCGTGGGTGAAGCGCAAGCACGCCTCGAAGAAGTTGAGGTTTGGCGATCCGGGCGCTCCAATCTCGAACACGCGCCCCACCTGCCCCGGCTCCTCGGGCACCAGGAACGGAAACACCGTGCGCCCGTTGAGCGTGCGCGTCTCGTCCCTGAGCCCACGACCGGTGGGGTCTTCGAACTCGAGCCCCGTATCGGCGTCCACCGTCGCCGTGACCGCCTCGTAGAGGCCAGGCATGCCGAGCACCTTTCCGATGCCGCCAACGACGCGCACGATGGCCTGGCACTCGGCAGCAGATTCGAGGTGCTCGAGGATGCGCCAAGCCCCGCCCTCGCTACCGTTGAAGTAAGTTGGATGCTTCAGCTTCTCGGGTACGCGTGGGTCCGGATCGATCGTGTAGTTGGGGAACACGTTCGTCATCAGTCGCTTGATGACCTGATGAGGATCGAGCGTTCCGGTGTCCTTGACCAGGCGCTGGGCTCGCTCGACGCGGCGACGCGTGATGCCTGCTTCCAAACCTGGTGGATCCTCCGGCTTGCCGAGCGTGAGGTAGATCACGTGTCCGAACGAATCCCCCGCCTTGAGCTTGCCCTTCTTGGGCACAGTGACGCTCCACTCGATCTTGCCGGAGAGCCGCTGCAAGTCATCCGGCAGAGCTTCCGCGGACGAGAGGCTGAGCGTCGTCTTTCCGCCGCGTAGCCGCTGCTCCAGCCGAAACGTCAGCGGGGGCAAGCCGCCCTTGCTCACGCCCTCCACGACACAGTCCACCGGATCGGCGTTGGCCGGGTGGATCTCCAGCTCGATCGTCACGCGCACCGGCGTGTTCTTGGTGTGGAGGATGGGTCGTGAGCTTTGGCCAAACCTCCACTCGGGTTGACCGATGGGAGCACCCTTGCCGGTCAGATCCGCGTCGTTGTCCAGCAAACCTTGGTGGTCCGAGACGAACGTCAACGCCACCACCTTGGGCTCGATGATCTCCACCTTGCGGAAGAAGCCGTCGAAGAAGTCGTTGAGCTCGAAGCTGCTCTCCGTGGCGCCACCGATGCGCAGCTCGACCCGCAGCTCGAGCTTGTCCACGTCGTCCGTCTGCGGCGGCAGCGGCAGCGTGAACGAGCGTTCCGCACCGAACGACGCCGTGTCGAGCGTGAGCGCGAGCCGGTTCTGATCCGGCTCGTCCGTGAGCTCCACGTTAGTGAGCAGATTGTTGCCGACCGTGTCGAAGATTGGCTGCTCGGTCTCCGGATCGATGCGCAGCTGGCCGCGCAGCGTGGCGACCGGCTGCGGTGCCGATGCCAAGCCCAGGCGCACGCCCTTGATGGACACCAGGACGAACGCCAGCTCCGCCGGGCGGGGCGACGCCGTGGCGAGCGTGGAGCCTGCCCCGCGGCTCGACAGCTTCACCTTCGCCTGTGTCACCTCTTGGAGGCTTCCCTCAGCCGAAGGGATCGGCTCCAAGATAACCCTCACTGCACCCGGCATTCCCTCCTTCCGTTAACGCAGCCGGGGTCGAGCCGCAAGCTGACGCGCAGGCAATGTCCCTGCGGCTTGACGTCATCCGACTCGGGGTGCCACCGTAGCGCCGGGTGGTCAGCGTGACGCAGGTGAGCGAGCAACACACGGTGCGGGCAGAGAGCTGAGCGATGGCACCTCCGCTCGTCACCTTCACCGTCAACACTCCAGACGAGGGCAGCACGGATCCCGAAACGGTCACCGTCCGTTGGGATTTTCGGCCCAGCTCTGGACCCGCGCTGAAGGGCCCGTTGCAGGTGCGCCTCGAGTGGCGGCCACTGGATCGTCCGCCGATTCAGGAGACCAAGCTCAGCGTGCTGCGGGTCGGCCCAACCAAGGTGAGCTCGGCCGGCAACGCGGCTCCTGCCGCCAGCGAAGACGACGACCTCACGGTGTTTGCTCTGGTCACGGTGCGCCGGCGCTTTCATCAAGGCGTGCTGGTCGCCATCGTGGATTGGACACCGAAGCGAGACACGGAAGAGGTCAAGGGGCCGCAGTCTTTCACCAAGACCGAGCCGATGGGCGACCAGGTGAACGCCGATCAGACGCGGACGGGCGTCACGGTCGTCCCACGCATCTCCGAGGCGCTGCGTGCCCCGCTCAGCCCGGAGGAGCAAGTCGCCATCAAGACGAGCGAGAGCGAGCCGCAGGACGACTCGCGCTTCGTCTTCAACGGCAATCAGGTGCTGCGTGTGTTGAAGCACATCCACGGCCGCCTGCGCGCCGGGCTCGGCGGCTTCTGGGCCGCCTTCGGAGAGCAGTGTTTAGACCCTGAGACGCAGCTCGCCCTGTCCGAAGTGCCGGACGACGAGCTCGAGCGCCTGAGCCGAGATCAGCTGGAAGAGAGCTGGGCCCAGCTCGTCAGCGAAATGATCGTCGGTGCGGCCTACCACGGACCGGGCTCGTACATGGCCGCTGGCCGAGTGACGGACCTTCCGCCGGGCACGCATAGCGTACACCTCCAGGACGCCTCGTTCTTCCGCTTGGTCAAGCGACAGGCAGAGGCGGGTGATCTGGTCTTTCCGCTCAACGTCGCGTGCCAGCAGCTGAGCACGATGGTCCTGATGACGCGCAGCTCGGATTTCTTCGAGCTATCGCGCGATCCCTTGGATTGTGGCTCCCCTATCCCGAACGGGAGCCTGCCAGGCAAGCAACACTTTCGTGGTCCGAAAACCTCGCTCACTATGGCGGAAGCGGAGAAGAACGGCTGGCTCGCTCCGGGTGTGTCGTTCTTCCGCGATCCGCGCATTCGGCACGTCGCCACCGTGATCCGCGCGTTCAAGTCGCAGCGAGCGCAGCTGCTGGACACGGGGGGCTGGAACACTACCTTCCCCGAGCCCTTCAACGTGGCGAGCGGCAAGACGCCCGGCATTGCGTACGACACGAAAGAGGTCAAGCAGCTCAACGACACCCTCAAGGACCTGCCTGGCCCGCCTCAGCTCGGCGTCGCGATCCCTCCAGCGGTCAGCGATGACAAGCTGATCGAAGCGCTCAAGCTGCTCAAGCGCGCGCGACCAATCGGCGTCGCCCGCCTCGTGATCGCCAAGCGCGGTGTAGCCGGCGAGAAGGGCGTGCTGTGGGTGAGCCGCAAGCTGCACCTCCACGAGGAAGATGACGGCTTTCATCGCTACCCCGTGACGCGCCTGCTCGCCTCCTTGCGCGGCTGCCCGCACCTGGATCGGCTCGACGTCCGCTGGCAACTCTTCGTGCCCGTAGGCGAGCTGGCGCTCGAGAACGTGTTCAGCAACGGTCGCAGCGAACGCTGGTGGGAGGGTCCGCAGAGCGAGAGCAAGAAGGTAGACGGCAAGACCCAGACTAGCCGCACGAAGCACACCATCCGCCCGCTCAGCGAGTGGGGCACCGGCACAGACGGCATTCCCAAGGTGCTCCAGCGTGACATGCAGGGCGTGACCACCTTGACCCGGTATCCCCTCTTCTTGGACAAGCTCGAGGACGCGGTCGACGCGGCGGCGCTACGCAAGGACTTTCCCGAGCTCGCCGACGTACCCAACGGCCAACTGCCCAAGTACTTCCAAAAATGAGCTGGCTCACGAGGCGATCCTTCGCTTGGCTGGCAAGCCTCACGTGCGCCTGCACGCCCGCCGCCCCACCATC
>JAEYOT010000203.1 GCA_023411445.1 Pseudomonadota bacterium | reverse complement strand
ATCCAGCGGTGTGCTGCGCCACGCGCCGAGGTGATCGCGCGGCGACGGCTTCACCTCGTTGGCGGCCGTGCGGTGGAGCCGCACCGGAACATCCAGCTCCGCGCCAGCGAGCGGGGTGACCTGCAGTACCGCGGCGTGCGCGCGGGCGGGGGAGTCGCTCACCTCGAAGCGCACGGGCTGCGCCTCCGCGGAGCAAAACACGTCGATGTCCCGCATCCACGTCAGCTGCGCTCGCAGCTGCTCACCGCCGCGGAGCTGGTTGGCGTCGCGCACGAAGTCGTTCGGCTCGAGCTCGACTGCGCTCGCGCTGCTAGGGCCGATGCTGAGCTGATAGCTCTCCGAGATGGACTCGTGAGTCGCGGGGGACGGCGCCTTGGTGTACGCCTCGCGATCTTGCATCAAGCCGAGCACGTACTCTCCTGCGGCCAAGCGTAGCGCAGGGATGGTCAGGCCTCGATCCGGCGTGCCAGTGCAGTAGCGTCCGAGCGGCGTCTCCGAGTTGGCGGCGTACAGCAAGCCGCAGAGGGCCATGCCGGGTGTGCCGCTCACGGCCAGCGCGAGCGCCGGTATCTGGGGCGGCAGCGTGAAGCGATAGAAGTCGCGGTCGCTGCGCTCTTTGTCCAGGCGCTTGCCGATGATGCCGCGGACCACGGTCGGAAACGGGACCCGGGTCGCCTCGCTCGCCGTGTTGTTCGGCTCCAGCTCCGCGCCGGCGAACGCGGGCGGCGCCGAGTAGCGCTGGTACGCGCGGAAGCCGAAAGCTCCGCAAGCTAGCGCGGCCAGCCCGGCCACGGCCCAAGCGGCCCTGCTGCGACGACGCAGCTTGCGCTCGTAGCGCTCCACCTCGTCGCGCGTCGCGGCGGCGTCCCCGCTCGCGTCTACGACCTGCTTCAGGTGCGAGTAGTCCAGCAGCCGTTCGACTTCTTGCTGCTGGCCGCCGTGCTCGAGCTCGCGGATCAGCGCGCGTTGTAGCTCGCTCACGCTGCTGACGCGCCGCTTGGGATCCTTCTCCAGCGCGGTCATGACCACCTGACTGACGCTGCTGGGGATGCGAAGCTCGGGGAAGCGGCTGCTCGGGCTCTCCGGTAGCTCCAGCAGGTGCTTCGTCAGCACACCCATCGGGGTGTTGGCGTCGAACACCACCGTGCCGGTCAAGCAGGCGTAGGTGAGGGCGCCAAGCGCGTACACGTCGCTCTCCGGGCCCACGTCGTCTCCACGGATTTGTTCGGGCGACATGTAGTACGGCGTGCCGACGATCGCGCCGCGCGACGTGACCTCCGACAGCTCACCGCCCTCGCGTAGCTTGGCGAGCCCGAAGTCGAGCACCTTGATCACGTCTTCGTCCCCGTTGCCCGGCATCACGATGATGTTCTCGGGTTTGAGGTCGCGGTGCACCATGCCTTTGCTGTGCGCTTCCGCCAGCGAGCTGCAGATCTGGACCACGATCTTCAGCGTGCGCTCCACGCCCAGCGGCCCCACGCGACGGATCAGGTGACCCAAATCCTCTCCCTTCAGGTACTCCATGGCCAGGTAGACCAGGCCATCGGAGGCGCCGAAGTCGAACACCTGCACGGTGTTGGGGTGGGAGAGGCGGCTGACCATCAACGCTTCGCGCTTGAAGCGCGCCACCTGCTGCGGATCGCGCGTGAGCTCGCCCGTGAGCAGCTTAAGCGCCATGAGCTTGCCGATGCGCGAGTGCTCGACGCGGTACACCACGCCCATGCCGCCGCGGCCGATCGGCTCCTTGATGCGGTAGCGATCGGCTACCACCACGCCGATCAGGGGATCGGCCAGCTCACGCTGATCGCTTGCGCGGTCTTGCAAGCTGGGCGGCGGCGGACGGGTCGAGACGCCGCTCGAGCCCGCAGGCGGCAGGCCATTGACGGCTGGAGGCGACGAGATGGTGAGGGTCGTAGCGTTGAAGCTCTGGCCCAGCGCGATGCCGCACTGGCTGCAGAAGCGAGCGATGAGCGGGCTGAGGGCGCCGCAGCTCGCGCAGGCCTGAAGCGGATTTTCGGCGTGGGAGGTCAAGGTGCTCCCGGCACCACCAGGTCTGCCCGCACCTCGGGGATGCGCTGCCCCGTTCGCGGTCCGTCCACGAACTTCACCACCTTGCCGAAGGCCTTGACCTTGCGTCCCTTCGGAAGGGGAGTCTCCACGCCGTAGAGGACCTTGGCCAGACAAGGCGCCTTGTTACAGCCGCCCTTCACGTCCACCAAGAGCACGCTGGTGTAGCCGTCTTGGCGCACGTCGAACACCTGCCCTTCGAGCGCCACGCTGCTGCCGGCCGCGCTCTCACCTGCCCGCAGCACGTCCGCATAAGACGACTGCGCCGTGGCGCGCGCCAGCGACGCCTCACGCTCGAGGTTGTCCGAGCGCCGCACCGCGACCTGGACCAGGCGCGGCGCGTGATCCTTGAGCGTGGAGCGGATCACGAAGGTGTTGTCGCCGACGTTGAGGTTCTGGCGACTGACGAAGCGCCCCTCGGGATCGAGCGTCACGCTCTGCTCGCCCACCTTGAGCGTCGAGCCCGGCGCGGTGCGGCCGGCGAGCACGATGTTGCTGCTGCCGACGACGATCGACGCGCCAGGGGCGTCCACGACCAGCGGCGTGATCCCGATGCGGATTTCGACCGAGCCGCTGTGCGTCCCGTCGGATGTGGTCGCCTTGTAAGGGACGACGCGCTCGAGCGACTTCACGGACGCCTCGGGCCCGGTCACGTCGGCGCTCACGTCGTAGTCGAGCCGCAGCTGCCCGGTGGCGTCTGGCGTCACCGGTTTGCCGTCGATCTCGAGCTTCGCTCCGGCGAGGGCGCTCACCAGGACCGACACCTTCGGCGGATCTTGCGACAGCTCTTCCGTGCTGCCGCGGACGCGGTACTCGATGGGGATCGACAGCGCGATCTCCTCGCGGCTACGACCCGGTCGCTCCAGCACCAAGACCAACGGGTTTTCGCCTACTCTTAGCGGGGTTTGCAGGCGCAAGGTCGCCTTGCCGGCCTGAAACGCGACGGGCGCGGCGTCGATCCACGTCTTGGTGCCGTCCGGACACTCGCTGCACGACAGCTCCAGCTGCTCCACGCCTCGGGGGTCCAGGCTGGCGCGCGCCGTCACGGTGCCGCGCCCGCGCAACATGATGAAGGCAATGGCCGCCATGGCGAGCAGCATGGCGGAGCCGACGATCGCCAGCGCGGCCGTGCCGGAGATGCGCGAGCTGGGGACGCGCGCTGGTGCAGCGGCAGCAGGCTTGGCAGCTGGCGGTGCAGGCGGAGGTGCCGGGTAGCCACTGAAGGCCGGCGCAGGCGCAGGGGCTGCTGCCGGCTTGGCTTGGCCCGGGTTGAGCGGCGCGATGCCGGGGCGCGCGACGCCCAGCACCGTCTTCTGCGCTGAAGGGACGCGCGCCGCGCCGGCCGGGGCAGGCTCGGCGGGGCCAGGGATCTGCGGGGGCGCCATGCCGAGCATGGTCCCGCCGAAGGCCCGCGCGGCCGGAGCTGGACCTGCCGGAGTCGGACCCGCCGGAGCTGCCGGAGGCTCGGGTGGCGGTATGAAGGGCGGCGCGACGCCGATCATCGTGCCTTTGAGGTTCTGTGGCTTCGCTGGCTCAGGTGAAGACAGCACGAGCGTGCCGCCGAGCGCGTGCTGCCCGGCGGGCAGCGGCGCGCTACAGCCTGTACAGACCGCGTTTTCGTCCTGATTTTGCGCGCCGCATTGGCCGCACTGCTTCATCGCGGCCCGGACTATAGCGGTTTTCGGGCTCCGCCCGGCGGGGTTAGCGCGGGGGCGAGCGAGGCCGGCAGGCCGGCGATGGGTCGCCGGGGTTTTGTCCAGATTAGCGGTTTTGACTTATGGGGGTATGGAAGCGGCCAAATGCTGGCTAAACGTATCATCCCCTGCCTTGACGTGCGCGGTGGCCGCGTCGTGAAAGGCGTGAAGTTCGTGGACATCCGCGACGCCGGAGATCCCGTCGAGTGCGCTCGGCGCTACGACGCGGAGGGAGCCGACGAGATCACGTTCCTCGACATCACGGCCTCGCACGAGCAGCGCCCGGCCATCCTGGACGTGATCGAGAAGACGGCCCAGGTGGTGTTCGCACCGCTCACGGTCGGCGGCGGCGTCCGCGAATCGTCAGACGTGCGCCGGCTGCTGGACGCGGGTGCCGATAAGGTGAGCGTGAACAGCGCGGCCGTGGCAAGGCCCGAGCTGATTGCTGAGGTCGCCGAAGCCTGGGGCCGCCAAGTCCTGGTGCTGGCCATCGACGCCAAACGGAACGAGGCGGGTGGCTTCTTCGAAGTGTTCACGCACGGCGGGCGGCGCGGCACCGGCATCGACGCGGTCGAGTGGGCACGCCGCGGCGCGGAGCTCGGCGCCGGGGAAATCTTGCTCACCAGCATGGATCGCGATGGAACGCGGGTCGGCTACGACCTGCCGCTGCTCCGCGCCGTCACGGCCGCCGTGAGCATCCCCGTGATCGCTTCGGGCGGGGTGGGCGAGCTCGAGCATTTGCGTGAGGGGCTGTGCGAAGGGAACGCCGACGCGGCGCTCGCCGCCTCGATCTTTCACGACGGCCAGCACACCGTCGCTGAAGCCAAGAAATACCTGCGTCAGCACGGCGTGCTCGTGCGTGGAGGCGATGCGTGACGGTTTCCTTGCTCGAGATTCTCTCCGCGGCCCGCGCGCACGCGGCGCCGCTG
>JAEYOT010000199.1 GCA_023411445.1 Pseudomonadota bacterium | reverse complement strand
GTACGGGTCGCTGCCGGTGACGGCGAGATCCTCCACCACCTCCGGACCGAGCACGCGCGACAGATCTCCCGTCTCCACGCCGAGCTCGGCCAAGTAGCGCGCCAAGGAGCCGCGCTCGCTGGCGGAGCCGTCGAACAAGTCTGCCGCCGGCCCACCGAACGTCTCCACGAATGAGAGCATGCGGCTCATGGCGCTGAAGCTCTTGGCGCGCACGAAATAGAAATCCGCCGGCACGGCGCGAGCCAGCGGCTCGGCGGTCGGCTGCTTGCCCAACCGCTGCAGTAGCTGGTTCCACGGGTGCAGATTGAGCTGTGGCCCCTTGAGCTGCGCCAGCGGAAGCGTGCGCGCTTGCCTGGCCGCGCCGAGCACCGCGCCGCGATGAATCGCGAGCGCCTCCTGCACGGCAGATCGCCCAGAGAACGTCGCCATCAAGTCAGCCAAGCGCTCACTGTCTGCGACAGGCCGGTCCAGCGAGGGCACGAGCGAGGGCTGGTAGCCCGGTAGCTTGTAGCGTGCGCGCAAGCGCGCCGCGGCAGCAGCGCCGAAGGGACCCGGCTGATACGCCAGGTACTGGCTGGCGGACAGCGCCCATTGTTGCAAAAGCTCTGGGCTTGCTGCCCCGCTGGGCGCCGCCGCGCGAAAGCGAAAGTGGTGGCCCGGCTGCGCGCCGACCGCTGGCGTGTAGGCATCCCCCGCAATCTCGCCGCTGCTCTCCGTCTTCGGCCGGCGCAGCCTCAGCAGCATCTCTCCCTGCTTACCGCGACTGACGAGCTGAAACGGGGCGCTGCTGCCGGTGATCCGTGCCTCCGTGCCGAACCAGAACAAGTCCCCGGGCGATTCTTCGGCGAACTCCGGTAGTGGGATCTCCAGCAGCTGCTCGTCGCCATCGAGCACGTGCCGCCGTACCGTCAGCAGCAGCGGCTCCGCGTGCTCGATCGGACTGATCTGCCCCGTGCGCAGCTCCGCGAGCGGCGGCTCCACCTCTTCCGAAAACAGCGGCGGTGCTGGAGCGACCGCCGCCTGACTCGCGGACGGCGCCGGTTGCGGCGCTGGCGCGGCTGGCTGCGGCGCACACGCGAGCAGCCCCACCACGCACGTGCTGGCAACTGAGCGCGCGAGACGAGCGGCTAGCATACAGCGCCCCACGCTAGCACGACTCGTCAGCGCTCAGGGGATCAGCGCAAGCTTTCCCACGCTCTTTCCCGATTGCAGCGCGCGGTGCGCCTCAGCCGCGTCAGCCAGCGGAAACTCCGTGACTGGGAGCGGTTTCAGCGTGCCCTCCGCTAGCTCCCCGAGCATGCGCGTCATGGCTTCTTGCAGCAGCGCTTGCTCGTCGAACAGGTAAGACAGGTTGAAAGCGATGACGCCCTTGTTGGCGTCCACCATCTGCAGGGGGTGAAAGCGGGGCGTGCGCAGGTAATCCCACGCCAGCTTGAGCCAATTGGGGTGCGCCGAGCCCCGGCTCAGCATGCTGGAGAAGCCGTAGATGACCAAGCGCCCGGTGGGCCGTAGGCGCCGGTAGCTCTCCGCCAGCGTCTCGGCGCCGTTCGACTCCAGCACGTACTCCACACCTTGTGGCGCGATGCGCTCGAGCTCGGCCCATAGCGACTGGGTGCTCTTGTCGATCACGTGCGCCGCGCCGTACGCGAGCGCCACGTCCCGCTTCTCACTGGCGCCCACCACCGCGATCGGCACGAGGCCGTCCGCGCGCGCCAGCTGCAGCGCTGCCAACCCGACGCCGCCCGCGCCCGAGTGCACCAGCACGCGACCGCCCGGCCTCGTGCGCATCGCTTCGCGCAGCGCATAGTAAGCGGTGAGAAACACGGTCGGGAACGTGGCGGCTTGAGCGTGGCTGAGCGCAGCCGGCACGCGAAACAGCTGGTGGCGCGGCACGCAGACGTGGCTCGCGTAACCACCAAAGCGCGACACTCCGAACACGCGCTCGCCGAGCTGCAAGTCCTCCACGCCGGCGCCCAGGGCCGCCACCTCGCCGGAGAGCTCGAAGCCGGGCGTGATCGGAAACCCCACGTACTTCTTGGCGGACTCGTACAGGCCGAGCCGCACCACCACGTCCGCGAAATTGACGCCGACGGCGCGCGTCGCGACCAGCACCTCACCCGGCCCGGGCACGGGGTCATTCGACTCGACCAGCCTCAGCCGCTCGTAGCCGCCCGGCTTGGCAACGGAGATCGCTCGCACGTCAGAGCCCGCTCTGCTCGATCCAGCGCTGCGGCACGGTGCCGAAGGACAGCAGCCAGTCGTTGAAGCGCTTGAGCGACCAGCCGCCCTCGTCCACCTTGCGTCGCTTCAAGCGGATCACTTCCATCTTACCGATCAAGTAGCTCATCGGAACGGTGGGCGCAGCCGTGTACCAATTCACGTCGGCCTCCGCGCGGCCGCGCGTGAAGCCGACGTGCTTCATCAGGTGCTTCACGGCGCCGTCGTAGGTGAGCTCCCCGGCGTGCAGCCCGCAATCCACGATGATGCGGTGCGCGCGCCACAGCGCGTCGTGCAGCAAGTTGAGGCGCGCCGTGCGGTCGCTACTGACGCCATAGTCCACAGCCATCTGCTCGCACCATAGCGTCCAGCCCTCGTAAAAAACTGCGTGCGCGAACCAGCGACGCACGGGGCTGGGGTGGCGATTGGCAGCGCAAAATTGCAGATGATGTCCAGGGTACGCCTCATGCGCGCAGGTGGCGGGGACACCAAAATGCTGGCTCACCTCAGCCGCGCGGTCCTTCGCGCTGGCACGGGTCAGGCTGAGGTCGTTCACCCAGAAGATGCCGACCTGCTTCGGATCGTAGCAGCCGGGGGAGGAGTACGCGGCGGTGGGGAACTGGTGGCGGAAGAAGTCCGGCACCGGCTTGACCAAGAGCTCGTCATCGACTGGGAAGCTCACGATGTCCGCGCGGCGGAAATCGTCGGCCACGCGCTTCGTCTCGTGCACGTACTCGGCCAGCAAGTCACCGCGCGCCGGCGCCCAATCCGCCGCGGCGCGCTCCAAGA
>JAEYOT010000178.1 GCA_023411445.1 Pseudomonadota bacterium | reverse complement strand
GCATCGTTCCGGCCTCCGTGCCGACGAGCGTGCCGCCACCTCCGCCCAGCCGTTGCTAGGCCGAGCGCGGCCGCTCAGGCTTCAGTCAGCGACTCTTGAGCCAGGTGCCGATGCGGGCGCATGCCTCGGCGATGCGCGGTGGGTCCTCGATCAGCGCGAAGCGCAAGTAGCCCTCGCCGCCTGCGCCGAAGCCCAGCCCGGGCGCCGCCGCCACGTGGGCGCGCTCGATCAGGTCCGTCACCGCGGCCATCGAGCCCATCTCGCGCAAGCCGGGCGGCAGCTCCGCCCACACGAACATGGTGCCGCTCGGCTCCGCGACCGTCGTCCAACCGGCTTGGTGCAGCCCGTCCACCAGCGCGGTGGCGCGCGCGCGGTACAAATCGCGCAGCTCGGACGCGATGCGATCGCCGTGGGTGAGCGCCCAGGCAGAGGCGTACTGGAGCGGCGCGAAGGTGCCGTAGTCCAGGTAAGTCTTCATGTGCGCCAGCGCGCCAATCATGCGGCGATTGCCGACCATGTAGGCCACGCGCCAGCCCGGCATGTTGTAGCTCTTCGACATCGAGTACACCTCGACGGCGAAGCGCTTGACCTCCTCGCGATCCACGCCGCAGTCGAAGATGCTAGGCGCGAAGCGGGAGCGGAAGTCCAAGTCCGCGTAGGCCAAGTCGTGCAAGAACAGCGCGCCCGAGCGCTGCACCACCTTGACCAGCTCGGTCATCTCATCGCGGGAGATGACGCGCCCGGTCGGGTTCTGCGGGTAGTTGGCGATGACCAGCTTGGGTCGCTGCCCGCGCGCCTCCACGCGCTGGATGGCTTGCGCTACGGCCTCCGCCGGCGGCAGACCGGCGCGCGCCGAGTAGAACTCCACCTCCGAGCCCGCGATGCGCGGCGCGCCCGCGTGGATGGGATAACAGGGGTCCGGCGCGATGGTGACGTCGCCCGGGCCCAGGATGGCGAAGCACAAGTGGCTCATGCCCTCCTTCGCGCCCATGGTGATGATCACCTCCTGCTCCGTGTCGAAGCGGGCGCCGTAGCGGCGCTCGTACCAAGCCGCGCACGCTTGGCGCAGCTCCGGAACGCCTCGCCCCGGGTGGTAGCGGTGGTTCTTCCCGATGTCCGCCGAGGCGTGGAACACCTCGAGGATCTCCCGCGGCGTCGGGCGGTCCGGGTTGCCCAGCCCCAGGTCGATCAGATCCGCCCCGGCAGCGCGGACTTTGGCCTTGGCGGCGTCCGTGGTCACGAACGCATACGGGGGCAGCGCGTCGGCGCGCGGGAAGGGCCAAACGGGTTCTGGGCGGGACATCCGGGCGGGCCTCCTTATCATGACTCATGATTCAGACCACGCGGAAAATGGCCGCCCGTGCTAGTGCGGAGAGGAGCGGACCGCGCGCTCAAGTCCAGCAGCGGCCGCCCTTTTTCGTCGAATCATGACCGTGCGTTACGAGATACGAGGGGCGACCTCGAGCGACCAGGCCGAGCTCTTGCGCCTGGCGCGGCACCTCAACTCAGTGAACCTGCCGAACGAGCCCGGCCACATCGCGCGCCTGCTGGAGACGTCTGAGCGCAGCTTCAGTCGCCAGATCGAGAACCCGCGTCGCCGCAAGTACGTATTTTTGATCCGCGATCGCGAGCGGGGCGAAGCCGTCGGTACGTCCATGATCGTGGCGCAGCTCGGCCGGCGCGACGCCCCTTACATCTACCTGGACGTGACGACGGAGGAGAAATACTCAGCCTCCACGGATCGGCACTTCCACCACCGCGTGCTGCGCATCGGCTTCTCCTACGACGGCCCTACGGAGCTGGGCGGCCTGGTGGTGCACCCAGACCACCGCCGCGCGGACGAGAAGCTGGGGCTGCTCATCTCGTACGTGCGCTTCCTATTCATCGCGACGCATCGCGAGCTGTTCAAGAACCAGCTGCTCGCGGAGCTGATGCCGCCGCTGGAGCCGGACGGTACGAGCCACCTGTGGGAGGCGTTCGGCCGCCGCTTCACCGGCATGAGCTACGCCGAGGCAGATCTGCGCTCGAGCGAGGACAAGACCTTCATCCGCGATCTGTTTCCGCGCGGTGAGGTGTACGCCAGCTTGCTGTCGCCCGAAGCGCAGGACGTGATCGGCAAAGTGGGCGCGCAGACGCGCGGCGTGGAGCGCATGCTGCGCCGCGTGGGCTTTCGCTACGCGCAGCGCATCGATCCGTTCGACGGTGGCCCGCATTTCGTGGCCAACGCCGACGAGGTGTCGCTGATTCAGGCGACCCGTACCGAGACCATGGGCGGCTTGCTCGCGCCCGACGAGGCGCCGACGGGGCCGCGCGCGCTGCTGGCGCGCACGCTCGAAGGCGCGCCCTATTTCCGGGCCGTGGCTTGCAAGGCGAGCGAGCGCGACGGTGCGGTGTTTCTGCCGCCTGCGGCCGCCGAGGTGCTGGAGGCCGAGCCGGGCACCGCGCTTTCGATCCTGCCGCTCCCGTGACGCCCTGCCCGCAGCTGGGCTACAGCTCGCCGGCGACGCCAAGCCAGCTGTGCTGCGCCGAGATGTGGATCACCGGCGCCAGCTTGGGCGCGCTCGCGTGGCGGCCGCGCTGCGGCGACTCGTAGGCGAACAT
>JAEYOT010000116.1 GCA_023411445.1 Pseudomonadota bacterium | reverse complement strand
GGCCGGAGCGAGACACTCGCCGTCTACGCACACTTCACTCGCGCAGTCGCGATCCTGCGCGCAGCTTTGGCCGGTGTTGCAGGCGCCGCACCGGCCGCCGCCGCAGTCCACGTCCGTCTCCGTGCCGTCTTGCACGTCGTTGATGCAGCCGGCGGCGATGCAAATGCCGTCGTGACACAGCTCGTCTTCGCAGTCCGCCACCGTCGCGCAGCGCTGGCCTGCAGCGCAGGGGCTACAGCCGCCGCCGCAGTCGAAGTCCGACTCGCCCAAATCTTCGTCGAGCCGGCCGTTTTCGCAGTGATCCGCGGGCGGGACCACGTTGCCGCCGCCGCCGAGACCCGGACCTTGCGGATCTTCCGGAAACTCGAAGTCCGGCACGCTGCAGGATGCGACCATCAGCGCAGTCCAAGCAGTGCCGACGCAGACGGTGCTGAGCCAGCGGAAGAGGCGCACGTTCGCGATCACGGCTACCGACGAGAGTAACACTAGGGTGTCATGTCGTCGCGCGTCATTCGAGCTGCGTCGGCGGCCCTAGCGCGCGCGGGTGAACCGGTACGGTTAAGCTCGACCTGCTAGCGCTGCGTGCTGGATCACACGCACGCCGAGAGTGGTCGAAGGTAGGCGAGCTTCCAGGGTCGCTTGCTGATCGGAAAGAGCGCTTACCTCGGGCGAGGTGATATGCTGCTTCAGTTGAAAGCGCACCGTTGGTTATGCAGCTTGCCTGTCGCCTGTGTGCTGGCGCTCTCTACGCCCGCGCAGGCGCAGGATGCCGCGAAGCTGAAGAAGGCACGCGCGCAGTTCCAGCAGGCCACGGAGCTCGAGCGCGCCGGCAACTGGACGGCCGCGCTCCAGGCGTTCCGTGAGGTTGGGCAGGTGCGCATGACGCCGCAAGTCCGCTTTCACATCGCGGTGTGCGAAGAGAATTTGGGGCGCCTCGTCGCCGCGCTGGGCGGCTACGAGCTGGCGTTGACCGACGCTGACAAAGTCGGGCCGGATTTCAGGGCCGAGGTGGAGCAAAACGTCGACAAGCTGCGCGCGCGCATCCCCAAGCTCGTGATCGAGCGCGGTGAGGGAGCCGGCGCCGCCGCCATCGAGCTGGATGGCGTGGCCGTCGGCGAGAGCTCAGTGGGCGTGGAGGTGCCGCTGGATCCCGGACCGCACGCCGTCACCGCGCGAGCGCCGAATCGCCAGCCGTTCGAAGCCACGGTCACGCTCAAGGAGCGAGAGACGTCGCGGCTCGTGGTGGAGCTGGAAGCTATCCCGCAAGAGATGGTGCGCCCTGCGAGCGCGCCACCGCCCAGCGACAAGCCGCCCAGCAAGGTGGTGCCGCTCGTGATCGGCGGCGTGGGCGTGGCCGCGCTGGTCGGCTCCGGCGTGCTGTTCGGCTTGCGCCAGAGCGCGCTGTCGGATCTGGAAGACGCCTGCGATGGGAGCGTTTGCCCCAAATCCGAACAGTCCCGCTACGACGATCTGAAGTTTTACCACTACGGCTCGTTCGTCACGCTGGGCGTTGGCGTGGCGGCGGTGGGCGCAGCGGGCGCGCTGCTCCTCTTCCAGCACAAGAAGAGCGAGCCGAGCAAGGACGTGGCCGCGCTGCAAATCCTGCCGACGCTGCCCGTCTCGCCGCGCGCGCCGCTCGGCGCCACCGTGCGAGGCTCTTTCTAGCCTTCAGCTTAGAAGCCCGGATCGTGCTTCCACGAGGGCTTCGGCGCCGCAGCAGGGGCCGCGGACTTGACGACCGGAGCCGTGGCGCTGGCGGCAGCAGTCGCGCGCGGCGCTGGCGCAGCCTTCTTGCTGGCGGGCTCGCGTGAAGGCGGGGTGGGGGGCGCGCTGCTGAGGGCGCTGGCCGAGGCTTCCACCGGTAGCGCGTCGAGGTCCACCGCGGGGGCGGCGGGCTGCTCCGGCTGCACCGCTGACAGCGGCTGCGAAGGCGCAGGCTTTACCATCACGGCCGGCTCCGTGTGCCGCGCGTCGTCGCGCGAGAGAAGCAGCGCGACCAGCACGCCGATCACCGCCACGCTAGCGGCCACGCCAAGCTTGAGCCAGCGCTTGCCGTCTTGCCCTGCCAAGGCGCGATCGATATCTCCGCTGGAGGCGTGGGACGGCGTCAAGCTGGCGGCGACTCCGACCGTGGACAGCGCGCTCACGCCGGATTGCCCGGTGAGCGTGTGCTCGGCGAACTGGGGCCCACCCTTCAGCGAGAGCTGCTGCTTGTCGGCTCGCTCCAGCGCTTCGGCCAGCGTGGCTTGCGATTGCCTGCGCTGCTCCTCGAACAAGCTGTTGACGAAGGCGCCGACTTCTTCGTCTGAGCCTCGAGCGCCGGCTGGCAGCGCCTTGTCCAGCGCCTTGAGCAGCTCGCTCGCGGTCGCGTAGCGCTGCTCGCGGTCTTTCTCCAGCGCTTTGAGCACCACTTCTTGCAAGGCTTGCGGGTAGTCCGGGATGAACTTGCGCGGTGGCACCACCGGCTCGGGCGCCGTGATCGCGAACAAGGTGGCGCCCTCCGACTCCTTGCGGAACGGGTGCTTACCCGTCGTGAGCGCGTACAGCACGATGCCCATCGCAAACACGTCCACGCGGCGATCGATCGGCTCGCCGCGCACTTGCTCGGGCGCCATGTAGCTGACCTTGCCCTTGAGCTGGCCCGCCTTCGTGGCGCCGTCGCCCAGCGCGGTAGCCTTGGCCACGCCGAAATCGACCACCTTGGCCACGCCATCGTACGAGACCAAGATGTTCTGCGGGGAGATGTCACGGTGCACTAGGCCGATCAGCTTGCCTTTGCCGTCGGTCAGCTCGTGAGCCGCGTGCAAGCCACCGCAGGCCTGCATCACGATGCGGGCAGCCACCGTCGTCGGCACGCCGCCCTGGCGCTTGGCGGCTTTCATCAGCTGGTTGAGCGGGACGCCGTCGATCCACTCCATCGCCAAGAACAGCACGCCGTCTTGCTCGCCCAGATCCAAGATCTCCACCGCGTGCGGGTGGCGGATCTTCGAGGCCAGCGAGGCCTCGTCGAGGAACATCTTCTCGAACTGATCGTCTTCGCTCAGCTTCGGCAGCATCGTCTTGACGGCGACGATCTTCTGGAAGCCACGCGTGCCCTTGAGGCGCGCCGCCCACACCATGGCCATGCCGCCGGCTGCGATCGGCATCAGCAGCTCGTAGCGGCCGAGCACGTGACCGGGGCCGATCTCGTGCGGGCTGCTGGCGGGCGGTGCGATGTTGGCCTGTTTCACGCCTGCCTCGAATGTTACAGCTTGAAGTGGACGACTCAAAGCGCACGGCGGTCAACAACCGCACGCTTTGAGCAGAATCGTCCGATATCCAAGCGGGCGAGCTGCGAGGACTTGGCTCGTTTTAGGACGGTACGCTCGCACCTACATGTAGTCACGCGATCAATCGTGGATGGTGACCTTCACCATCTGCACGGGCGTGACGGGGCGGTCACCCGCGCCGGTCTTGGTCGTCTCGATCTTCTTCACCACGTCCATACCCTTGGTGACCTTGCCGAACACCGGGTGGCGTGAGGCGCCGGGCGTGAACCAGTCGAGGTAGTGGTTGTGCACGGTGTTGATGAAGAACTGACAGCTCCCGCTGTTCGGGCGACCGGTGTTGGCCATCGACAGCGTGCCCGGCTCGTTGGAGAGCTTCGCGTTCTCGGGGTGCTCGTCTTGAATCGTGCCGTCCGGACCGTTGCCGGTGCCGGCGCGCGGGCTGTTCGGATCACGGCTGTGCGGGCAGCCGAACTGGATCATGAAGTTGTTGATGACGCGGTGAAAGTGCAGGCCATCGTAAAAGCCCGACTTGGCGAGCTTGATGAAGTTACCTGCCGTGATCGGCATCTTGTCCGTGAAGAGCTCGATCTCCACGTCACCGAGGGAAGTGCTGAGCGTTGCGGTCGGGTTTGCCATGGGACCGAGGAGGCTAGGGGCCGAGGTGAGGCGGGTCAAGCGCAACCGCCCGCCCGAGCGGCGCCAAAGTGAGCTCGGCTCGACCGCTCGTCTCCGCGTTTCCCAGGCTTCATTCGCAGGCGTTCAGGAACAAGCCTGACGCTAGCAGCATGTACACGGCGCGCAGCGACTCTTCATAGTACGTGCTGTCGGAGATCGAGCGGAAGCCGGTGCCATACTGGTCTGCCTTGGACTGGCTGTGCGCCATGCCGGCGAGCGCGAAGGCGCCGGTGAACGTGGAGTTGTGGTTCGGGCTCTCTTTAGTGCCGCTCAGCGTGTAGCGATCGCCGATGGCAGCGATGCCACCGGCAGGGCCATCCACCCAGTTGACCAGCTTGGTCAGGTACTCCTTGGCGGCGGGCGTGCCGTTCCACACGTAGTCCGTCGCGATACGCCAGGGCGTGCGCGCTGCGTCGTAGCCGTACTTGTCGGCGTGCTCGTACCCGCCGCAGCCCGGGTTACCGCTCATGTTGGCCCAGTTGGGGACGAGGCCGGTGGCGCTGTTTGCGGCGCGGCCCAGCTGGACGTAGGTATCGCTCGCCAGCTTGTTCCAGAACGCCGCCTGGCTCGGGTGCTTCTTGGCGAAGGCGCGGTAGTAGCCCGGCGCGTAGTACGAGGGGTTTTGGCAGCTATCCAGGCCTTGCTTGGCGGGCTTGAGGAAGTTCTCGCCGCCCTCGATCGTCTCTTGCGACTTGATCGCGGCGATCAGGCTCTGCGCTTCAGTGAGGTAGTTGCCGCCCCACTTGCAGGACGCTTGAATCAGCGCCATCGCCGCGTCGAGCTCGGCGTCCGACGCGGAGTTGCCGTCCACCACGCTGTCGCAGCCGTTCACCTTCCAAGCCATCACGCCGCCGCTGCTGTGCTGCTTGAAGTACGCCCACAGCCCATCGAACTCGGTGCGATCCCCGTGGGCGACGGTGAGGAGCATGCCGTAGCCGATGCCTTCTGACACCGTCTCCGTGGCGTTGAACGCGACGCGGAACTTCCCGCCGGCGCACGACTTCAAGTACTTCGTCTTCCAGGTGGTGTAGGCCGCCTTGGCGTGGCTGGGCAGGAGGGTGGCGGGGAAGAAGCCGTTGCCTTTGCCCGGGTTCTTTTCCGTACCGCTCGAGCCGCCTTCCACCGGCGCGTTGGTGCCACCGCTGCCGGTGCTGCTGCCGCCCGAAGCGCTGCCGCCCGAAGCGCTGCCGCCTTCGATCGGTGCGTTGGTGCCGCCGGTGCCGGTGCCGGCCATGCTGCTGGCGCCGCCCATACCGGGGGTTGCGCTGCCGCCTGCGCCGGTGTCCGTGCCGGCGGCGCCGGGCTGGCCGGCGGTGGGCTGCGTCTGGCCGCTGCCGGAGGTGCCGCCGTTGTCGTCCGTGACGGGGTCAGCCGTCCCACAACCGAGAAACAAGCACGCGCTGCCACCCAAGAACGACCAGAAGTTCCGCATCGAGTCGAGCTTAGCATCACGATGCGGAACCGGTACCAGGTCTCGCGCGTTTTAGTGGTTTGGCGCTAACCAGCGCAGCACGGGGGCAATCCTCTTTTCCCAATAGGCCCAGTCGTGCGCGCCCGGCCCCTCTTCATAGAGGTAGTCGAAGCCGAGCGGTTGCAGGTGAGCGCGCAGCTCGCGATTTTCGGCGAGCAGGAAATCTTCAGTGCCGCAACATTGATACAGCCGCGGCTTTTGCGCGCTCGAACGCGCCAGCGAAGCTGCCAAATGAAACAGATCTTCCGCGGAGCCGCGCGCCGGGCCCTGCTCGCCGAAGATCAGGCGAAAATCAGCGGCGGGGCGGGCGCTGGTGTGCGCGATGTCCGCCACGCCGGATAGGCTGGCGGCGGCCGCGAACGACTCCGGCAGGCTGAGCGCGAGCTTGAAGGCGCCGTAGCCGCCCATGGACAGGCCGGCGACGAAGTTGTCTTCGCGCGCGCTGGAGAGCGGGAAGAACGAGCGCGCCTTGGCCAAGAGCTCCACGCTCACGAAGTCCCAATAGCGATAGCCGTGCACCATGTTGGTGTAGAAGCTGCGGTGCACGTTGGGCATCACCAGCGCGAGCCCGAGCGCGGACGCGTAGCGCTCCACGTTGGTGGAGCGGGTCCAAACGCTCTCGTCGTCCGACAAGCCGTGCAGCAAGAGCAGCGTGGGATGTCCGGAAAGGCGGCGTCGCTCCGTGGCCTCGGGCAGGACCACGCGCATGCTGCTGCTCATTCCGAGCGTTTCGGAGAAGAACTTGCAATCAATCAGGGCCATGGGCAAGGTTTCGCCGCTCGTGGAGCCACGATGAAGGATTTACTCAAGACAAGCGATTTGAGTCGAGCGGATTTGAAGTACTTGCTGGCGCGCTCCGCCAAGTTCAAGGCCAAGCCGCACGCCCGCCGCAGCGCCCTGGCCGGCGAGAGCGTGTGTCTGTACTTCAACAAGCCCTCGACTCGCACGCGCATCTCGTTCGAGACGGCCGTGGCCCGCCTCGGCGGCACGCCCGTGACGCTCGGCCCCAGCGACGTTCAGCTCGGCCGTGGTGAGACGATCGAGGACACGGCGCGCGTCGCCAGCCGCTTCTCACGTGCGTTCGTGATCCGCACGTTCAAGGATGAGGACGTGGAGCGCCTGGCCGCCGCCGCCACCATCCCGGTGATCAACGCGCTCACGGACGGGCACCACCCGTGTCAGAGCATCGCCGATTTGCTCACGCTGCATGAGCACCGCGGCTCGCTCGATCGCTGCAAGGTGGCCTACGTGGGGGACGGTAACAACGTGGCCGTGAGCCTGATGCAGGCTGCCGCGCTGGCCGGGACGGATTTTGCGATCGCCGCGCCGCCCGGTTACCAAATCGCCGAAGAGCTGGTGGAGGAGGCCAAAGCCGTCGCCAAGAAGTCCGGCTCGGAGGTGGTGCAGACGACGGATCCGGCGGAAGCCGTGCGGGACGCCGACGCGCTGTACGCGGACGTGTGGCTGTCGATGGGTGACTCCGACGACACCAAGGCGGCTCGCCACGCGGCGCTGTCGCCGTACCGCATCGACCAGGCGCTGATGGGCAAGGCCAAGGCGGACGCCATTTTCATGCACTGCCTGCCGGCCCACCGCGGCGAAGAAGTGACCGCCGAAGTGGCCGACGGCCCCCGCTCGGTGATCTTCGATCAGGCGGAAAATCGGCTGCACACGGCCGTGGCCATCCTCTACGCCCTAATCGAAGGGAAGCTCGAGGGCGTGCGCAGGGGTTGAGCCTCCCGCCAGGCTTCGCTACACCACGCGGACCTTGCGCCGCGCCTCGTTGCTCCTGACCTGTCTGCTGGCCGCCTCGGCCTGCAAGCGTGCGGGCGCCGGCTCGGCGCCGCAGGCCTCGGCTTCAGCCTCGGCGGAGGCAGCGCCGCTCAGCACCGTGATCGTGGATCACGGTGAGCTCGACACCCCCACGCCCAAAGACTCACCGCAGCTGGGGGCGCAGGTGATCGCGGCCACCGTATACAAGCTGCCGGACACCGGCTCGCGCAAGCTCGGCTACATCCGGCTAGGCGGCACCGTGCCGCGCGACCCGGAGCCGGTGCCGGGCAAGGGCTGCAAGGGGCAGTGGTACCGCATCTACCCGATGGGCCATGTCTGCACGGACGACGCCACGACGGACATGAACGATCCGCTGCTGCGCGCGACGAGCCGGCGGCCCGATCTGAGCAAGCCGCTGCCCTACAAGTACGGCTTCGTGCGGGCGACCTCGCCGCAGTACCTGCGCGTGCCGACGAAGGCCGAGCAAGAGAAGAGCGAGTTCAAGCTGCAAGAGCACCTGGAGTGGTTCGAGCAGAACAAGGCTCAGGTGCAGAAGGTGATCTTGGGCGCCAACGACGTGCCGCTCGATGCGCGCGGCGTGGCGCTGCCAGGTGGCAAGCTTCCGCCCGGCTTCCGCCCCTCGACGGAGCTCAGCGAAAACGAGCTATTCGGTGGGCAGGGAGCGAGTGACCCGATCCCGTGGTGGCTGGAGGGCGGCCGCAAGATCCCCAACGTCTCCGGCTTCGAGGTGCCCGAGTACGCCATCTTCGCGAGCCGCGTTCGGCGCAAGACGGGGCTATCGCTGGTCGGCGCCTTCAACACGGAGAGCAGCGGGATGTCGCGCCGCTTCGCCGTGACGGTGGACATGCGACTGGTTCCGACCACCAAGCTCAAGCCGGACACGGGCTCCCCCTTTCACGGCTTGAGCCTGAGCCCAAAGCTCACGCTGCCGCTGGCCTGGGTGACCGCGCAGGACGCGCGCACGCACAAGCTGATCAAGGGCAAGGACGAGACGCGCCCCGACGAGAGCCTGCCGTTTCGGGCCGTGGTACCGCTATCCGGCAAGGCTCGGATCAAGGCCGGAGAGCGCTACTACCAGACCTTGAAGGACAAGACGGTGTGGCTCCGCGCGCGGGACATCGCGGTGGCGGAGAAGCCGTCGACCCTACCCACGCCGGCCAGCAAGGGCGAGAAGTGGGTCGACATCTCGCTCCGGCAACAGGTGTTGGTGCTGTACGAGGGGCAGACCCCCGTTTACGCCACGCTCGTCTCGACCGGTCGCGATCGCCTGGGCGATCCCAAGACCACGCTCGCCACGCCGCGCGGCTCCTTCCGCCTGACCAGCAAGCACATCGCCGCGGCTATGGAC
>JAEYOT010000057.1 GCA_023411445.1 Pseudomonadota bacterium | reverse complement strand
GCTGTGGACGGCGCCGCTCCTCGCTCAAACGCCGGCATCTGGACCCGACGCAGCGTCGCCAGCGTCGGCCCTGCCTGCGCCAGAGCCCGAGCCCGCAGACAAGCTCAAGGTCGCCAAGACGGGCTTCTTTCAGCCTGGTCTCAACCTGCAGGCGTGGGCCGTCGTGCAGCGCTCGGACGCAAATCCCGACGACGAGTGGCAGAGCACGCTGCGGGCTCGGCGCGCGGAGCTGCGCGTGAAGGGCGAGATCGTCCCCGAGACCTTCGCCTACCAGGTGATGTTGGATCCCGCGCGGCTCCTGGATTTCCGGCGCCAGACGTCGAGCGTGGAGGACCCGGACGGTAGCGAAATCGGTACCGTGGAGACGCTGCAACCTCCGCCGAACGGCTCGAGCTCGGTGCTGCAGGATCTCGTGGTGACCTACCTGAGCGACTACGTCGACGTCTCGCTCGGTCAGTTCAAGATCCCGGTCAGCCTCGAAGGCGTCGGCAGCGCCGCCAAGCTGTACTTTCCGGAGCGCGCGCTGGTCTCTCGCTACTACGGCGATCGACGAGATCTGGGCATCAAGGCCGAGAAGAAGCTCGAGCGCTTTGGCTACACCGTGGCGCTGCTCAATGGCGAAGGCCAAAACCGGCTGGACTCGAACGACCAGAAAGATCTCGCGCTGCGCTTGGAGCTGTACCCGCTGGCAGGCGTGACGGTGGCGGCGGTGGGTTACACCGCGCTCGGTGAACGCCATTTGCGGGGCACCAAAGATCGCGTCGAAGCCGACCTGAAGGCGGAGCTTGGCGACGCGCTGCTCCAGGCCGAGTACATCCGCGGCTGGGACAAGCCGGCCGACGACGAAGCGCGTGTTCAAGGCCACGGCATCTACGTGCTGATCGGCTACACCTTCTTCGACAAGCTGCAGCCCGTCCTTCGCTTCGGCTCGCTCGACCCCGAGATCGGGGAGGATCGCGACGGGCCCGCGACGCCGGAGGACGCGCTAGACGAGACGAACACGTACGAGCTTGGCGTGAACTATTACTTCAAGCAGCACGACGCCAAGCTCCAGCTCGCCGGCAGCTTGTTCGATCCGGAAGCGGCCGCCGCGCCGACCCGGCTCGAGCTGATTTTGGCCGCGCAGCTCGCGTTTTGAGCGCGCGCCCGGCGGCCTGTCACCGAAACGTCACGAAGCTGTTGCGACCTCGCCGCCCCGTTTCGCGCGGCATCCGTTAGGAAGAGCGCGATGTTTTTCGGACGACGAAGGCTGCTGGTCCTGACCGCCGGCTTCGCGCTCGCCTGTGGCAAGCCCGGGAAGGGCGGCTCAGGCTCGCCGGCTCCGGTGCCGAGCCAGGCCGGCGCTGTCAGCTTGAACGGCGCGGGAGCGACCTTCCCGTACCCGCTCTATTCGAAGTGGACAGCCGAGTACAACAAGGCGTTCCCCAACATCAAGATCAACTACCAGTCGATTGGGTCTGGCGGTGGCATTCGGCAGATCGTCGCCGGTACGGTGGACTTCGGTGCCACCGACGCGCCGATGAAGGCCGACGAGTCCGGGCAGGCCCCGGGCAAGCTGTATCACATCCCGACCACGATCGGCGCGGTAGTGCTTTCCTACAACCTGCCGGGCGTGAAAGAGGCGCTGAAGCTGGCACCGGACGTGCTCGCCGATATCTACCTGGGCAAGATCAAGAAGTGGAACGACGCGCGCATCGCGGCCGACAACGCGGGCGCCGCGCTGCCAGACAAGGACATCGCGGTGGTGTACCGCACGGACGGCAGCGGTACGACCAACGTGTTCACGGACTACCTCGCAGCCGTCAGCCCTGAGTGGAAGAGCAAGGTGGGCGTGGGCAAGAGCGTCAAATGGCCGATCGGGCTCGGCGCCAAGGGCAACGAAGGCGTGACCGGTCAGCTCAAGATGACCCCGCACGCCATCGGCTACATCGAGCGCGCTTACGCCACGCAGAACAAGCTGCCGATGGCGGAGCTGAAGAATCAGCTCGGCCAGTTCGTGGCGCCCACGACGGCGGCCATGTCCGCGGCCGCGGAGGGCGTGGAGATGCCGCCTGAGCTGTACGTCTCGCTGGTGAACTCGGCGGGCGAAAACGCCTACCCCATCGCCGGCTACACTTACGTGCTCGTCTACGCTGACGCCAAGGATCAGGTCAAAGGCGAAGCCATCGCCAAGTATTTGTGGTGGGCGCTCCACGACGGCCAGAAGTTCGCGGAGTCGCTCGACTACGCGCCGCTACCGGCCAAGGTCGTCTCGCTGGTGGAGGCTCGGCTCAAGGAGCTCACCGCGGGCGGCAAGAAGCTGCTCTAACTGCCATGGCTACGCGATCGCCCGCCTCGCTGATCACCCCGCGGCCGAAGCTGCTGCGCCTGCTGGGCCGCGAGGCCAACTTTGGTGACCTCGCCTTCCGGCGCGTGACCGCCGCGTTCGCTTTCGGTGTGATCGTGCTCTTGCTGTGGATGGCGCTCGAGATGGGCCTCGCCTCCCGCCTCAGCCTGGCCCAGTTCGGGCTCGGCTTCGTCACCGGCACCGACTGGGACCCGGTGCGCGAGCAATACGGCGCGCTGCCTTTCGTGTACGGCACGGTGGTGTCGTCGCTGTTGGCGCTGCTCATCGCGGTGCCCATCTCGCTCGGTATCGCGGTTTATCTGTCGGAGCTGTCGCAGCCCCAGCTGCGGGGTCCCTTGGGCTTCCTGGTGGAGCTGCTCGCTGCCGTTCCCAGCGTCGTGTACGGGCTTTGGGGCATCTTCGTGCTCGCGCCTTGGCTGCGCGACACGGTCCAGCCACTCTTGAGCCAGACGCTCGGCTTCTTGCCGTTTTTTCAGGGCCCGCAGCGCGGCTTCGGCATGCTCGCGGGGGGCATCATCCTGGCCATCATGATCACGCCCACCATCTCGTCGGTGTCGCGCGAGGTGCTGCGGGCAGTGCCGCACGCGCTGCGCGAAGGCGCGATCGGTCTGGGCGCGACGCGCTGGGAGGTGGTGCGGGTCGCGGTGCTGCCCTACGCCAAGTCCGGCCTAGTCGGCGCCGTCATCTTAGGCCTGGGTCGCGCGCTGGGGGAGACGATGGCGATCACGATGGTGATCGGCAACCGCTCCGAGATCTCCATCTCGCTGTTCGAGCCGGCCTACACGATGGCCAGCGTGATCGCCAACGAGTTCACGGAGGCGACCGGGCAGCTGTACCTGTCGGCGCTGGCCGAGGTGGGCTTGCTGCTGTTCGGCGTCACCATCACGCTCAACGTCTTCGCGCGGCTGCTGGTGTGGCGGGTCGGCAAGCTGCCGGAGGGAGGGCGGCTGTGAGTAGCGCGGCCCAGGCCTACCCGCTCCGCAAATGGACGGATCGCGTCGTGCGCAGCCTGTGCGTGCTCGGCACCTTGATCGCGCTGATCCCGCTCTTTAGCGTGCTTTACTACGTGCTGGTCCGCGGCATCGGCGGCATCAACCTGGCCTTCTTCACCGAGCTGCCCAAGCCGGTGGGGGAGACCGGCGGCGGTATGGGCCACGCGCTGGTCGGTACCTTGAAGCTCGTGGGGCTGGCGTGCCTGTTCGGTATCCCGCCGGGGGTGCTGGCGGGCGTGTACCTGGCCGAGTACGGCAGCACGAAGCTCGGCCAGGCGGTGCGCTTCGCTGCGGACGTGATGGCCGGTGTGCCCTCGATCACGGTGGGCATCTTCGTCTACTCGCTGCTGGTGGTGACGACTCGGCAGTTTTCGGCGCTGGCCGGCGGCGTGGCGCTGGCGATCTTGATGTTGCCGATGGTCACGCGCACTACGGAAGAGCTGCTCAAGCTGGTGCCGGAGTCCCTGCGCGAGGCGGCGCTGGGCTTGGGCGTGCCGAAGTGGCGCGCCACGCTGCGCGTGATGCTGCGCACCGCAGCGCCCGGCATCGCGGTTGGTGTGATGCTATCCGTCGCGCGCGTGGCGGGGGAGACGGCGCCGCTGCTGTTCACGGCGCTCAACAACAACTTCTGGTCGAGCGGCATCTATGAGCAGACGGCGTCGCTGCCCGTCAACATCTACACGGGCGCCGTGTCTCCGTATGAGGACTGGCATCGCCAGGCCTGGGCGGCGGCGTTGGTGCTGCTGCTCACCGTCCTGATTCTCAACATCAGCGCGCGCTTGTTGGTGCGCAGCCGCGTGAGGACCCGATGAACCTTGAGCTCGCAAGCCAGCGCGTGGACCTGGCGAAGAGGCAGGCCGACCAGGCCGCGCCCAGAAAGGTGGAGGCACGACCGATGCCCGAACAGGCTAGGGTAGAAGGCGTGGAAGCCGCGCCGAAAGCGAGCCCCGAGCTCGCCAGCCGCCCCCGCTGGGACGAAGTGAGCGTCAGCCAGATCGCGCCGAAGATGCGGGCCGAGGATCTGCACGCCAGCTTCGGCAGCTCCGAGGTCATTCGCGGCATCCACCTCCCCATCGCGGACAAGCTGGTGACGGCCATCATCGGCCCGTCTGGCTGTGGCAAGTCCACCTTCTTGCGCTGCCTCAATCGCATGCACGAGGTGGTGCCGGGCGCGACGGCCAAGGGCAAGGTGCTGCTGGACGATCAGGACATTTACGCCCGTGACGTCGATCCAGTGCGGGTGCGCGGCCGCGTCGGCATGGTGTTTCAAAAGCCGAACCCGTTCCCGACCATGTCGATCCGCGACAACGTGCTGGCCGGGCTGCGCCTGAACGGCATCAAGCCCAAGGATCCGGATGGCCAGGTGGAGAAGGCGCTGCGCCAGGTGGCGCTGTGGGATGAGGTGAAGGATAGGCTGGCCAAGGCCGGCACCAGCTTGTCCGGCGGCCAGCAGCAGCGCCTGTGCATCGCGCGCGCGCTGGCGCTCGAGCCCGAGGTCATCCTGATGGACGAGCCCTGCTCCGCGCTGGACCCGATCGCGACCGCGCGGGTGGAAGAGCTGATCCACGAATTGCGCGAGCACGTCGCGATCGTGATCGTGACCCACAACATGCAGCAAGCGGCGCGAGTGGCCGATTTTACGGCCTTCTTTTACTTGGGGCAGTTGGTCGAGTATAATAGAACGCAGGTCATCTTCACTCGCCCGAAGGAGCAGCGGACCGAGGACTACATCACGGGGCGGTTCGGTTGATGGCCAAGCTGGACCTCGAAATGCCCGCTCGCCGGCACACGGATCGCGAATACGAGAACGAGCTTGCGCAAGTGCGCGAGCGAGTGCTCTTGATGGGCGCGCGCGTGGAAGACATGATGACGGCCTCGCGCAAGGCCTTCGTCGAGCGTGACGCCGCGCTGGCCCAGCAGACCATCCGCACTGACGCGCAGATCGACGCGCTGGAGGTCGAGATCGACGAGCTGTGCCTGCAGGTGTTGGCGCGGCGGCAGCCGGTCGCTTCGGACCTCCGCTTCATCACCGCCACCCTGAAGCTGGTGACGGATCTGGAGCGCATCGGCGACTTATGCGTCAACATGTGCGAGCGCGTGGTGGAGCTGGCGGAGGACCCCACGTACCCGACGCAAGGTCCGCTGCCCCGCATCGGAGAGGCCGCCCAGGCCATGCTGCACGACGCGCTGGATGCGTTCGTAGCTGGTGACGTCACCAAGGCCGAGCAGGTGGTCGAGCGGGACAACGTGGTGGACGCGTACTACGCGCAGCTTTTCCCGGAGCTGGTCGCCCACATGATGAGCGACCCCGCGGTCGTCTTCCGCTCGACCCGGATGCTCTCCATCGGCAAGTACATCGAGCGCATCGCCGACCACGCGACCAACATCGGGGAGCTGGTGGTGTTCATGGTGCGCGGTCTCGACGTGCGACACACCGGACCGGCGTCCAATAACCCCCCGGCTTGACCAAGCTCAGTCAAGACGATTTCGCTATTCCTTCGGCGAAGTTGCGTGACGCTTCCATGACGTTTCGTCATTTTTCGTGACGATTGCAGTTCCATTGATCGACAGGCGTGCTTAAGGTCCCCGACGTTTTCGAGGACCGCATGCTCGGCATTGGCACCACTAAGAGTGACCGTTCCTTTTACGACGCGTTCGAGCGGCACGCCGCCCGCATCGTCGAAGCTGGCACCCTCATCGCCGAGATAGTGCGCAGCCCGGAGCGGGCCGTGGACATCGCCAAAGCCGTGAAGGTGGCCGAGGACGACGGCGACAAGATCACGCACGAGACCATCGCGCGGCTGCATAAGCAGTGGATTACCCCGCTGGATCGCGCCGACATCCACGCGCTGATCACCGCTCTGGACGACGTGCTGGATCTGATTGAGGCCGTGAGCGAGCGCGTCGCCCTGTACGACGTGAAGCAGCTCCCGGAGTTCGTGGTCCAGCTGGCCGACTCGCTCAAGGCCGCCACCATCGCGGTCGACAAGGCGATCAAGCTGCTACCGAAGGTCAAGCAGCCGAAAGAGATGTTGGACGTGTGCGTGGAGATCAACCGCCTGGAGAACGAGGCGGACAGCGCGTACCGCCACGGCTTGGCCTCGCTCTTCCGCGGGGGTTACGACGCCATCGAGGTCATGAAATGGCGCGACATCATCGACAACCTCGAGGCCGCCACGGATCGCTGCGAGGACGTAGCGAACATCCTCGAAGGCATCGTGCTCGAGTACTCGTGAGCCACGCCTGACAGATGGAAGCGCTGATCGCAATCATCGCCCTGGCGTTGGTGTTCGATTACATCAACGGCTTTCACGACGCTGCCAACTCCATCGCGACCGTGGTCTCCACGCGGGTGCTGTCGCCGCGGTTGGCCGTGCTGTGGGCGGCCTTCTTCAACTTCATCGCGTTTCTGTTCTTCGAAGCGCACGTGGCCGGCAACATCGCCAAGGGCGTGCACGCGGACGTGGTGACTTTGACCTTGGTCGGCGCCGGCTTGGTCGGCGCGATTCTGTGGGACTTGCTGACCTGGTGGCTGGCGCTGCCCACGTCGTCGTCGCACGCGCTGCTGGGCGGCATGGCCGGCGCGGCGATCGTCAAGGCGGGCTTCGGCTCGCTGGAGTCCAGCCTGTTCATCAAGGCCGGCATCTTCATCTTCGTTTCGCCGATCCTAGGCATGATCTTCGGCGCCATCCTGATGCGCCTGGTCATGTTCTTGTTCGGTCGCCGCTCACCCAGCGGGGTGGATCGCAACTTCCGCCGGCTGCAGCTGGTCTCGGCCGCGCTCTACTCGATCGGCCACGGCGGCAACGACGCGCAGAAGACGGCCGGCATCATCGCCGCGGCCCTGATCGCCTCCGGTCACCTCAGCGCCGCCCCGGGGGAGTCACCCCACGTACCCTTGTGGGTCATATTGGCATGCCATGTGGCCATGGGTCTCGGCACCCTCTCGGGTGGTTGGCGCATCGTGCAGACGATGGGCATGCGCATCACCAAGCTGGCGCCGGTCGGTGGGTTCTGTGCGGAGACGAGCGGAGCCATGACGCTGTTCTTGGCGACTTCGCTCGGCGTTCCGGTGTCGACCACGCACACCATCACGGGCGCCATCGTGGGCGCCGGCAGCCAGCGCGGCTGGCACGCGGTGCGCTGGGGTGTCGCGGGACGCATCATCTGGGCGTGGATCTTGACCGTGCCGGGCGCCGCCTTGATCAGCGCCGGCGCGTACCTCCTAGCCATGGCGCTGGGCGTGAAGCCGTAAACGGAGCGCGCGGCCAAAAATTGCTCGCGCGCCCTGCGCCTTGGCAGTAGGGAAGGCCGGCATGCGCCGAGCGTCCGAGCGGCCGATTCCGGATGACGAGCTCACCGCAGCGGACCTGCGGGAGATTTGGTCGATCCTGTCGCTCGACGAGCGGCTGCAAGGCTTCCGCGAGCTGCCGCGCGACGAGGCGGAGAGCCTGCTGTTCTCGTTGACGGAGTCGGACCTGAGCACGCTGGTGCTGGCGCTCGAGCAGAACGACCGCCGCTATTGGGTGCGGCTGATGCCGCCGGACGACGTCGCCGACTTGATCCAGAGCGCTCCCAGCGAGGAGCGCGACGGCTTGATCGCCTTGCTGGATGAGCGCACGCGCCACGAAGTGAACGCGCTGCTCGCCTACGCCGAGGACGAAGCCGGCGGTTTGATGAACCCGCGCTACGCCCGCGTCCGCCCGGACATGAGCGTCGACGAGGCGATCAGCTACCTGCGCCGGGTGGCGCTGCAGAGCCTGGGCACGTTCTCCTACGCCTACGTGCTGGATGATCAGCAGAAGCTCTTGGGCGTGGTTTCGCTGCGCGAGCTGTTCGCCTCCGTCGGCGATCGCACGGTGCGCGACGCCATGCAGACCGATCTGGTCACGCTGCAGGAGAACGTGGACCAGGAGACGGTGAGCCGCGTGTTCGCCGAGACGGACCTGGTCGCCATCCCGGTCGTGGACACCGAAGGACGCATGAAGGGCGTCGTCACGGTCGACGACGTGGTGGACGTGGTGCAAGAGGAGGCGACCGAGGACATCCAGAAGTTCGGCGGTATGGCGGCGCTCGAGGCGCCGTACTTGAACGCCGGCTTCATGGACATGGTCAAGAAGCGCGGCGGCGTGCTGGCGCTCTTGTTCGTGGGCGAGATGCTCACCGCCTCGGCCATGGGTTACTTCGAGGATGACATCGCGCGCGCGGTGGTGCTGGCGCTGTTCGTGCCGCTGATCATCTCCAGCGGCGGCAACTCCGGCTCGCAAGCCTCCACGCTGGTGATCCGCGCGATGGCGCTGGGCGAAGTGGGCCTGCGGGACGTGTTTCGCGTGCTGCGGCGTGAGCTGGGCGCTGGGCTCGCGATGGGCGCCGGCTTGGGCGCGCTCGGCTTCTTGCGCGTGGTGCTGTGGGAGCAGGTGAAGCCGACGTACGGCCCGCACTACATCGGCATCGGCGTGGCGGTGGCGGCGAGCTTGCTCGGGGTGGTGATGCTCGGCACCGTTACGGGCGGGTTGCTACCGTTCTTGCTCAAGCGCGTCGGCTTGGATCCTGCCAGCTCGTCGGCGCCGTTCGTCGCCACGATCGTGGACGTGGCCGGGCTGGTGATTTACTTCTCGGTCGCCAGCGCCGTGCTCTCCGGCACGATGTTGTAGGTCGCAGGTAGCCGCAAAGGCCATCCACCCGCGCCCCGCGACTGTTGGGGCTGCCTCGACGCGCCCCGCTTGCACAAGGGTTCCGT
>JAEYOT010000051.1 GCA_023411445.1 Pseudomonadota bacterium | reverse complement strand
GGGTGCAGGTGTGGCGCGCGCCCGCGAAGCGCAGCTCGGCGCGCGTGCCCTGGCGCGCGATCACCGCCAGCGTGGCGTCTTCGCCGCCGTCCGGCCAGGGGCAATCCCGCCCGCCCAGCTCAGTCGCGCCGAGCAGCAGGCGCGGCGGCGCGGAGCCCTCCTGCAAGTGCAGCGTTACCGTGACGTCCGCGTAGTCCGTGTCGGCGATGCTCACCACTACGGGCGCCTCCGGATCGAGCAAGAGCCGCCCGTCGTACAGCTCCTCGGCGCGGGCGGCAGCTCGATGGGGCACGAGGTGGAGCGGTCGTCCCGGATCGAGCGGATCCTCTTGCAGCACCAGCGCCAGATCTTGCGCGTAACGACTGCGGGTTCCGAGCCGCATACCCAGCAGTTGCCCGCCTTGGCCCTGCTCGTCGAGCCAGACGAACGTGTCCAGATCCACCGCCACGGGCGTGGGGAAGCCCGGTCGAGGCAAGGGACCTGCGACGCTCGTCGCGACGAAGCGGCTGCGCCACGGATCGAAGCGGAACAGCCGCGGCTCGGCGGGCGCGCTGCTGCTCGCCGCGACGAGCCAGGGGCTGCCGTCGCTGCCCGGCAGCAAGATCGGGCGGGGCGCGGCGATGCCGTCCAGCGCTACGGCGCTCACGTGCCCTTCGGCATCGATCCACCACGCATCGTACGCGCTTGGCGGACAACCGCGCGCGCACAGCTCCGCGCAGCGCGCGGCTTCGAGCTCGTCCTCGGGCTCGCGCGCTTCGCAGCCCCCCACTGCCAGCACGCCTCCGCCCGCCAGCGCCGCGAACGCTCGCTCGTGGCGTGGCGGCAGCTGCTCCGCGGAGAGGGTGCCTTCCGGCTCGGCTTGCGCGGAGAGCCACTCGCCGGTCGGCTCTGCGGGCGCGCCGTCCAAGCTACTGCCGCCAACGACGAAAATGCGCCCGTCCGTCAAGCGCAGCACGCGCGGCTCCACGCGCGGCGCGAGCTGCTTGCCGATCTCCGCGCGCAGCGTGACCGGGTCCACCAGCTCCAGCTGAGTCAGCGCTAGGCGCGAGCTTCCCACTTTGCTGCGGCCGCCGACCAGCAGCGTGCGCCCGTCTGCGAGCGTCACGGCGCCGTGCTTGCTGCGGGCATTTTGCAGCTCGATCGTCTGCACAAAACGCCGCGCGCGCGGATCGAACAGCTCGGCGTTGTCGCGCGGCTCGACGTCCTCTTCCGGCACGCCGAACAGCGGATTTTCGCCGCCGGCCACCAGCACCCAATCGCCGAACGGTGTCGCGCTGGCGAAGGCGCGCGGCTCGCGCAGCACGCCGCTCTCGGAGGTGTCGAAGCTGGCGACAGCGCCGCTCGTGACGTCGAACGTGAGCGCGCCCACGATGGCGTCACTCACGAGCGCGTCGTTGCCGCCGGCTGCCACCACCTGCCGCGAAAGCGGCGCGTACACCAAGGCTTGCCCGCCGCGCGCGCCGGGGTAGCCGTCGGCGCCATCCGGTCTGAACAGCGAGCAGGAGGCCTGCTCCGGCCAGAGCAGCACGTCCAGCCCGCTCGCGTGTCGCTCGCCGTAGCCCCAAAAGCTCGGCTGACCGCCGACCTTTGCGGACAGCGCGCGCGTCGCGCTGGGAAAGCGCAGCGCCGCTCCGGCACCGAGCAGCGGCAGCGCTTCGGCGGACTCGCCGCTGGCCTCGAAGTCACCCAGCGCCAGCAGCGTGAGCGTTTCCGCGGAGCCTACGCTCAGGTCGCACGTCGCAGTCGTGTGTAGGCGTACCGGCACCGGGCTGGGCGACGGCGCCTCGGCGCTGCAGGCCGAAAGGCAAAGCGAAAGCGCGAGAGGTAGGTTACGCTGGAGCGGTCCGAAAGCGCTGATGTTCCCTCAGATCTTCGGCAAGTACGTGCTGGAGCGCGAGCTGGCCTCTGGCGGCATGGCTCGCGTCTACCTCGCGACTTTACGCGGAGCCGTGGGCTTCGAGAAGCGCCTCGTCGTCAAGCAGATCCGCCCGGAGCTGTCGTTGGACGAAGCGTTCGTGCGCCGCTTCGTGGAAGAGGCGAAAATCGCGGTCGAGCTCAGCCACCCGAACATCGTGCCCGTCTACGAGCTGGGCGTGGAGCTTGGCACCTACTACATGGCCATGGAGCTCTGCGAAGGGCTCACCCTGACCGAGGTGCTGGCGGAGACGGGCCCGCTGGACGCCGCGGAGGGCGCGCACCTGGGCATCGAGATCTGCCGCGCGCTGGACTACGCGCACCGGCGCGGCAGCATCGTTCATCGCGACGTGACGCCGCGCAACGTGCTCTTGGATGAGGAAGGCGCGGTGCGGCTGATCGATTTCGGCATCGCCGCGCCGGTGACGTCCACGCGTCAGCGCATCGAGGTGTTCGGCTCACCGGGTCACATGCCGCCCGAGCAAATTCGTGGTGAGCAGCTCAGCCCGGCGACGGACGTGTTCGCGGTCGCGACGCTGCTGGTGGAAGCGTGGACGGGGCGACCGCCGTTTCGACGCGGCACGTTCGAGGAGAGCGCCGCTGCCCTGTCGGAGCCGCTGCCGCCGCTGGACCGCGATCACCCCGAGCTTGCTCCGGTCGCAGGCATCGTGGCCCAGGCGCTCGAGCTTCGCCCGCAGGATCGCCCGCAGGACGCGGAGTCGCTGGCGCGCAAGCTGCGCGAATTCTCGCGTCAATTCGACAGTGGCGACGTGGCCAAGCGCTTGGGTGAGCGCGTGCGTCGCGCGCGGCGCCGCGTGCACGCTTCCGAGCCCTGGCTGCTGGCGGACGCGAGCGGGCCGATGACGCCCGCAGCTTCGCCGCGCGCGCTGCTGTCCAGCCGCCCACCGTCGCCGCGCAGCGCTACTCCGAGCACGCCGCGCGTGGTGCAGACGCCGGCCACACCGCCGCTG
>JAEYOT010000010.1 GCA_023411445.1 Pseudomonadota bacterium | reverse complement strand
AAGCAGAGGTGGAAGCCGCGCCTCGGCGCGAGCTACCGCGCGCCGGCTTGCGCGTGCTGTTGGTGGACGACGAAGCGGCCCTGGCCCGCATCGGAGCGCGTGCGCTCACGCGCCTCGGTCATCAGGTCACGACCCTGACCGATAGCCGCGCCGCGCTCGCCCTGCTCCAGCAGCGCCCGAACGATTTCGACGTGCTGATCTCGGATTTTACCATGCCGCACCTCACCGGCGCCGTTCTAGCGAAGGAGAGCAGCCGTATCCGGCCGGACTTGCCGGTGATCGTGGTGAGCGGTCACACCGAGGCGCTGCCGCTGGATCTGGGGCCGCAGCTCGTCCAAGTCCTGATGAAGCCGGTCACGACCGCGATGTACGAGCAGGCGCTCGCGCCCCTCATCGCGGCGCGCGTTCAGGCGAGCTGAGCCGTTTTGCCGGCTAGTAACCAGGTCCGAACCAGCGCTCCAGCGCGTCGTCCAGCCCCTCATCCGTGCCGTCACCGACCCAGCCCACGTGCCCATCCGGACGGATCAGCACGGCGCTCGGCGCTGGTACGCTGCCCAGCACCGGTAGCTCCCAAGCGCCGTCGTAGCGCGCGTTCACCCAGCGCACGCGGTCGGCCCACGGCGCGATGTCCAGCGCATCCGGCTCGCCCAGGTTGAGCAAGACAGGCCGCGCCGCGTGCAGCAGCGTGAAGACTCGTCGTGGCCCGGCTTCGGTTAGAAGCTCCAGATCTGGCATGCGCCGACCGAGCAGGGGATGACCCTGTCCAAGGTCGTAGTGGACGTCGAGCCCGGACATCATGGCTCCGTAGCGCTGCCGCGCTTCGCGCAGCTGAAGTAGCTCCGCGAACTGCGCGTGCGCCGCCAGGCTGCGATCGTCACCGCGCATCAGCGCCGTCTGCGCCAGCGTGAGCTTGAGCACGCGCGCCGCGACTGGGTGGCGCTCCTGCTCGTACGAATCCAGCAGCCGCTCCGGCGACGTGCCGCGCACCACCTGGGCCAGCTTCCAGCCGAGATTCACGGCGTCCTGCAGCCCGATGTTCAGGCCCTGCCCGCCTGCCGGCGCGTGGATGTGGGCGGCATCGCCCGCCAGCAGCACCCGCCGTTCGCGGTAGCGCGAAGCTTGGCGCGCCATGTCGCTGAACCGGGACACGAACGACACGTCGTGCACGCCGAAATCCGTGCCGTAGCCGGCCAGCAGCGCCTCGCGCAAGTCAGCGAGCGTGGGCGCGTCGCCGTGCTTCACGCTGGGCTCGTTCATCACGATGCGCACGCGCTTGCCGTCTTCCAGCTTGCCCAGCGCGTTGATGCCGCGCGCGTCGCGGCGCACGCCCCACGCCGGCTCCTCCGTCATCGCGCCCTCCGCCACCAAGTAGCTGACCGACGCCTCCCAGCCCGGAAAGTCGATGCCCACCTGCCGGCGGATCAGGCTGCGCCCGCCATCACAGCCCACCAGGTAGCGCGCGCGAAGCGAGCGGCCATCCGAGAGACGAGCGTCGACTCCGTGGTCGTCCTGCGTGACGCTCGCCACGTCCACGCCGCGGTAACTCTGCACGCCGAGCTCCTGCACCCAGCCGGCGAGCAGGCGTTCAGTCGGCTCTTGCCACAGCGCCAAGCCGTAGGCGTGCCGAGTCGGGAAGTCGCTGATGTCGAGCGGGATGAGCGCGAAGCCAGCGACCTGCGCCACCTTGCCCTGCGCGAGGAAGCGCTCGGCGAGCCCGCGTTGATCCAGCACCTCGATCGTCCGGGCGTGCAGCCCTGCCGCGCGCGCGCTCTCCAGCTTCTGATCCACGCGCCGCTCCACGATGGCCACGTCCACCTTCGCCAGCGCGAGCTCGCCCGCCAGCATCAACCCCGTCGGTCCGCCGCCCACGATCACCACGGCATGGTTCGTCATGCGCACCACTGTGCGGCACGCGCAGGGGCTTGTAGCAAGCCCCCGTATCTGGCATATGACGGACGTGGCGGGGGATGAGGACGCGGCGCGCCTGGTGCTCACCACCTGCGATCCGCCCGGCGGCTGCGCCCAACCCCACGGAACTATTGGTTATTGGCGGTGGGGCCAGAGCGCTCGGGCGTCTGCAGAGCGCGAGCCTGCTCCAGGTGTTGCGCCACGGCCGAGCGTGCGTAGCGGAGCGCGTCGGTCACTTCCGGCGTTTTTGCGGCGGGTAAGAGCTGCGCATCGAGCAAGTCCAGCGCCTGCTGGTGACCCGCGACTTGGCTCTGCACGTAGGCGGCGTCGAAGCTCGCGGCGTCCGTCTTCTTCAATTGCTCCAGCGTCTTCTCCGAGTCCGTCTTCAGCTGTGCGGCGGCTACGCTGTCGGCGGCGCTGAGCTTGAGCTTCTTGGCGATGCGCGCCTGCTCTTTCAAGGCGTCGCTGTGGTGCCGCACCATCATGTCGGCAAACTTCCGGACGTCCGCGCTCTTGGCGCGTTGCTGTGCCAGCTTGGCCTGCTCCAGCTCGGCCGTGTTGACCAGCTCGCTGACGCGCAGCATCTGTGACTCGCTCAGCACCTCCTTGGCAGGGGGCGGCTCCGGCGGCGGCGTCGCACCCGTGGGACCTTCAGGCGTCATCGCGCCGCTGCTGCCTCCGGGCACGGTGGGCGCGGTGGGCGAATCGGTCGACGCCGGCTCAGCCGGCACGGGGGGAGCGGGCGGCAGCGCCTCGCCGTCGCGGACTTCCTCAGCGGTGGGCGCCTGTTTCTGATTCGAAGCACACGCTCCCAGCGCGATCGCCACGGAGCTTGCGAGCACAACACCACCAAACAGCTTCTTCATGCTGCCGCGCCAAGCAGAAACCGTGCCGCTTGGTCTCGCTACCGCTCGCGCTGCATCACGCCTTGAGGTACGTGGCAGCTTGACGCAGCGCCGCGGCCGCGGCGGCGCCCTTCTCCCCTTTCTCGTGCGAGACGACCAGTCGCTGCAAGTCCGGCAGCGCCGCGAGCCGTTCGAGGTGGCGGCGCAGCGCCGGCTGATCTTTCACGAACACCAGCCGCGCCAGGCGGCTCACGCGCGGCCCCGGCGCGGAGCCAAGGACGGTGGTGAACAAGAAGCCGAGCACGTCCTTCTTGCGGTCCATGTTCATCACCACGTCGTTGAGCACGAGCGTGACCCCGTCCGGCGAGCGCACGATCAGAGCGCCTTCGCTGCCCGCCGTGCCGTCCAGCACCTCGAAGCGGAGCACGCCATCGTCGGCATAGTCTTCGTAGGTGCCGTCCACCGGCAACACCTCCGTTACACCCTTGCGCGCGCCCGGCGGGCAAAACACGACCGCGGAGGGATACCGCTGCTTGTAGGCGGGCGCATCCAGGCGATGCCCCACGTTCGGCACCACGATCACTCCGATCGGTCCGAGCGCCTCGAGCTGAGCCAGCGTTGGCGCATCCACGGCGATGGGGCTGTGGAGCAAGAGCGAGCCATCGCCGCGCTGCACGACCGTCATCGTGCGTCGCAGCGACATTCCGGGCAGCGCGCCCTCGACGCGCCAAAGGTTACTGGCCAGCTGCTGCAGTGGCCCGTGTTCCAGAACCGTCCAGGTAGCGTAAGCCTTGGGCATGACGCGCCGAGTGTGCTGCGATCGCCGCCGAGTTGCAGCAATTTCTGGCCTGACGTCGCCAGCACCGACGCTGCTTGCGACGCGAGCCACGGTTCCAGATTGAACTAAAATTCGCCAATGATTTCGCGCTCAGTCGTGGGGGCCGGCTCGATAGTGTGACTTTGAGCTATCGAGCCCCTGGCTGTGACCGCCCTTGCCCTGCGGCCCGGCAGTGCAAAGCTCTCGTCTCCGTCCTAGCGATGCCATACCGGCCACGGTCGCGATTCACCCAGCAACGCGGTTCGTCAGCACTGCAACCGCGTGGCAATGCAACCGCGTGGCAGCGCAACCGCGTGGCAACGCAACCGCGTGGCAACGCAACCGCGTGGCAGCGCAACCGCGTGGCAGTGTAAGCGCGTGCAGTGCAAGCGCTCAGCAGTGCAAGCGCGCTAGAGTCGTCAACACGCCCAGACGGCGCTCCGGCAGAGACGTCACGCTCAGCTTGCCTCCGAGCGAGAGGCCCGGCATGGGACGCGCGAGCAACGCCTTGGCGGCCAGCGCGTCGTGATGTCGGCGCGGAGCGCAGCTTGCTGACGCTGACCGGCTAGAGCGGCTGGAGCGAGCTCAGCGCGAGGCTGGCTGCATGGCCGCGAAGCAAGGAAGGATGAGTGGCATTGGTGCGCGCCCCGGCGGCGGAGTGAACAGTTCAAAGTGGCACTACCTTGCCGCTGACAGACTATTTGCGAAATCCATCGGTGAATTCGTAGTTCAATCTTGAACAGTGTTTGGCGCGCCGATCAGGTCCGTGCTGTAGAAGGCGGCGCTTGTCACCTCGCGCATTGGTTTTGAGTCTTTCTCCTTGTCCCCGCGAATGCGCTGGACGCAATTTGGCAGTGACTTTGTAGCTCCGTCTCAACTTCGCTGCTTGCCAGCGTGGCGGCGATGTCACGGAGCTGCGGTTTCGCGCGCGCGTGCTTGACTATCGAATCCGGTGGCGTCAGCGTGCCAGCTGGATGACTTGCGAAATGGCGCAGTTGTCCAAACGTCGCGTCACCGTCGATTCTCACGCTGCATCGGAGCAAGAGAGGGTCATCATGATTTGTACTGCGGCATCACGTTGGTTGGTTCCGATCTTTTCTGTGGCGCTCATCGCCTGCTCGGACGAGGCCCCGCCCGAGGGTGGCACTGGCGGCTCGAGCTCGACCTCAGGAGCGGGAGGCTCCGCAGTCGCGGGTAGCAGCACCATCGGGGGCGGCGGCATGAACGGCACAGCCGGCAAGGGCGGAGGTCTCTCCAACGGCGGCAACGGGACCAGCGGCAACAGCACGGGCGGCAGCGGCACCAGCGGCAGTAGCGCTGGCGGCTCGAGTGGCAGCAGCGGAGGTCCGGGCACGGCAGGCGCGAGCGGCAGCGGCGGTGGCGGCATGACCACGAGCAGCGGCTGCGGCAAGCCGACGACGCTCAAGAGTGGCGACGCCAAGATCCAGGTGGACGGCAAGACGCGGGACTACATCCTCTCGATGCCAAAGAACTACGAGCAGGACAAGCCCTACAAGCTCATCTTCGGCTTCCATTGGCGCGGCGCGAACGCGATCGATGTCGAGCGGAACGACTACTACGGCTTGCGCGGCGCCGCGAAAGACACTGCCATCTTCGTCTCGCCGGACTCGTTCGGCGATGGCTGGACGAACACGAATGGTGAGGATATCAACTTCACGCTCGCGCTGCTCAATCACATCAAGGCCGAAGCGTGCGTCGACGAGTCTCGCGTGTTCTCCGCCGGCTTCAGCTACGGCGGCATGATGTCCTTCGCGGTCGGCTGCGCGCTGGGCGACAAGTTCCGCGCCATCGCGCCGTTTGCCGGCGCTCTCTACAGCGGCTGCAAGGACGGCACCACGCCGGTCGCCATGTGGGGCTCGCACGGCTACTCCAACGGCGGTGACGGCGTGGTCCCGATCGCGGACGGTCGCAAAGGGAGAGACGTCTTCCTCAAACGCAACGGCTGCGGCACCGAGACGAAGAAGGTCGAGCCGGACGAGTGCGTCTCCTACCAGGGCTGCAAAGACGGATACCCCGTCACGTGGTGCGAATGGAATGGCGGGCACAGCACGCCAAGGTTTGCGACCGACGCAGTGTGGGAGTTTTTCTCGCAGTTCTAGAGGAGGGGGCTGCCGAGACGCGGCCTGAATTGCAGAAGGCTAACGGGGCGGAGGCAGGTCGCGAAGGGCGGCCTGTGGGGGGCGGAGGTGTACGGAGAAGAGATAAGAGAGGTCTGCGCCGGGCGCGGTGCGGCGCCGGGGCGACGCGCGGGGGCCAGGCGTCCCGCTGAGCGGGATCGAACGCACGTTAGACTTCGGACTTCGAGCGCGTGGAAGCCGGTCATTGGCCTCTTAGGCTTTTTGTTAGGAGCGACTTTGTAACAGTACGGTTTCTTACGATCTCGAAATCGCTCTTGTCGCGCGCGGCTCTCGAAGGCATGCGTGAAGGATGGGGTTTCCTGTGTCCGACGTCCTGCAGCAGGCCGAGCCGGCGCGTGTGCTGACGGCTTTCTGCGAGGACGTGGGCGCTGCGCGGTTGGATCTGCGCGCGGGCGCGGAGGATCTGGAGCGCGTGCCAACGCTGGTCGCGCTGGAGTGGGATCGAGCGCCGACTCTCGCTGCGGAGCTCGACGAGATTCGCGATGCGCTGGCGCAGGCGGCGCGCTCCTTGTGGCCAGATTGGTACTTCACGGCGGAGGAGCGCTTCGAGCGGGTGCCGCCGAAGGACCGAGGCTTGCCAGACGTGGTCGCTGCTGCGACGGCGAGCGCAGCCAAGCCCTCGGTGAGCTGGCTGCGTGAGGTCTGGATGAAGTGCGAGCAGGGTGAGCTGCCGCTCGTAGCGCGCCTCACGTCGGCGGAGCAGGTTCGGCAGCTCTCACTGGCGCTGGATCCGGGGCGTCTGGTC
>JAEYOT010000949.1 GCA_023411445.1 Pseudomonadota bacterium | reverse complement strand
GCATGGAAGCTGCGGCCGGCAACGCTCTCTCGCAGTATTTGCTCGGTCGCAATTTGTGGCTGCACGGCAGAGCCGAAGCGGCGCTTCACTACTTGGAGCGGGCGCTGGATCCGACGCCGGAGACGCCGCGCCAGGGTGGGCCGCTCCCTGCGAGCGTCGAGCGCGAGGCGATGCGGCTGCGCGTGATCGTGGCGTGCTCGGAGCCCAAGCTCGCACGCGCCCAGGCTCGCGCGGACGCTGAGCGCTTGCGAGCCGACTCGGCGCTGCCCGAAGCGAAGCGACAGGCGCTGACGCGCTTCATGCAGCGTTGTGACCTCTAGTTCTCCACGAGGCAAAAGGCGTCAGGCAGCTGACTTGGTCGTGATTGCGAGACATTTTCTCGCAGAAATCCGGGCAGTCCTGCGCCGCAGGCACTGATAGCTAGTGTTTGGACTCCGGCGAAGATGCGGAGTAGCGTCCTCGGCTGCGCTTCGACGCCATCGTCGAAACGCCCCAAACCCGGAGAAACCGCATGAATGAGCGCAAGCATCCGCTGGCGGCTGCAGGAGTGTTGCTGTCATTGCTTCTCGCCGCGGAGGTCCGCGCGGAGCCGCCGCCCGGCAGCCCCGCCAAGGCAGAGGCCGCCCCTGGCAAGGCTCCTGTCGCGAGCCCCACGCCGAAGAGCCCAGATGCCAAAGCCGCTGGCCAGGAGCCGGGACAACCCGGCAAGGGACTGGCGGCCACGGGACCCGCAGGCAAAGGCCCAGAAGGCAAAGGCTTGGAAGGAGCCCACGGCCAGGGTGCGGCGGCTGGCCCCGACAAAGCCGCGCCCGGTGCGCAAGGCCTGCGTGGCCACAGTGAGCTGCGCCTGCTGCGCGACGAGCTGAAGGCAGGCAAGCTGAAGAAAGAAGAGCTCGAGGGCAGGCTTGCCAAGCTGCGCGAGAGCAATCAAGAACGGCAAGCCAACCACCGCGCCGCGCTCAAGGCGCGATGGGGTGAGCAGCTGGCCAAGCCGGATGCTCAGCAGGAGCTCGCGCTGCACGAGAAGCGCATGGCCCAGCTGAACCGCATGCTGCTCCTCACTCAGACCGAGCGCAAAGGGAAGGATGCGGAGCAGCTCAGCGAACGCATCGAGAAGCTGATCGAGCTCGAGACGACGCGCCACGAGAAGCGCATGGCGAGCATCAGCGGCACCGCACCGGCGGCTGCTTCGCCCCCCGCTGCCGTGAACACGGAGGTGACCAAATGAAGCACGGAATGCCCTACTTCGTGTGCATGCTCGCGCTGGCCGTGACGCTGGGGTGCGAGAAGAAGCAAGATCCTGAGCCCACGGCGACCGAGCCCACGCCCGCCGCGCCTGCGGCGCCCGCTGCCGTCGACAACCCGGTGCCGGCTGCGGCCGCGTTGGACCTGTCGAAGGTGCCGGTGGAGGAGCAGTACGAGAAGGAGGTCGAGGCCGAGATCACGGCGCAGAACTTCGAAGCCCAGCTGGAGGCCTTGGAAAAGGAGATCAAGGCCGAGTAGCGCACGCAACGTGAAGCACGCCGCCGTGCGTCGAGCCTCTCAGGGTTGGCACAGCTTGACGCACGGCGGAGCACACATACGCGAAGCTCGGCGCTGGGCCCGCATCTGCTCAGCCCACGCCGCTGCCGAACCCGCGCAGCAGGTGTTTCTGCGTGAGACCGAACAGCAGCAGCGCGGGGAAGCTCAAGATGGCGTTGCCGGCCATCACGATGTGCCAGCGCACTCCGGCGCCCTGCTCGCGGAGCAGCGCGACGCCGAGCGGTAGCGTGCGCACGCTATCGTCCACCGTCATGACGAGCGGCCAGAAATAGTCGTTCCAGTGGTGCACGAAGCTGATCAGAAAGAAGGCGGTGAGCGCCGGTGCGAGCAGCGGCGGCAGCAAGCGATAGACGATGTGAAGCTCGCTGGCGCCGTCCAGGCGAGCGGCCTCGATCAAAGCGTCCGGAAGCGCCAGCAGCGCTTGGCGGAGCAGGAAGGTGCCGAAGGCGCTCACCGCGAACGGCAGCACCAGCGCCGCCATCGTGTTCACCAAGCCGAGCGACGAGAGCAGCGTGAAGGTGGGCACGAAGCGGAGCTCCGCCGGCACCAGCAGCGCAGACAGCAGCAAGGCGAACGCCAGCTTGCGAGCGCGAAAGCGGAGCTTGGCCAGGGCGTACGCGGCCGGCAGCGCGATCGCGATCTGCAGCGCCGCGATGCTGAGCGCCATCACGGTGGTGGTGCCGAGGTAGCGCCAGACCGGGAGCGAGCGGAACACCTCGGCATACGCATCCAGCGCGGGAGCAGCCGGTAGCGACGCGGGCGCTTTGACCAGCTCTTGCGTCGTCTTCAAGCTGGTGAGCACCATCCAGGCGTAGGGAAAGAGCCAAGCCAGCGCCGCGAGCGCTGCCGCGCCGAGCGCCAATCGCTGGAGCCCGCGCTCGCCGCTCACGCCGGCTCCTCCGCGCGAAACGCTCGCCATTTGACGAGCGTCAGGCCCGCCAAAAGCACGAAAAACACCATCACGAGCGCGCTGGCGCGGCCGACGCGGAGATCGCGAAACAGCTGCTCATAGATGGCGTATACTAAGACGTTGGTGGCGCGGACGGGGCCGCCCTGCGTCAGGAGCCGCACCACGTCGAACAGCTGGAAGCTCGCGATCAAGCTGGTGATGGCGACGAACGCTGCCGTGGGTTTCAATAGCGGCAGCGTGACGTGACGCAGGCGCCGCCAGGGCCCTGCACCGTCGAGCGCCGCTGCCTCCAGTACCTCCGGCGGCAGCGCCGACAAGCCCGACAGGAACACGACCATCGCGTAGCCTGTCACCTTCCACACCACGATCAGCGCCACCGTGAGCGGGGCCATGCTGGTGCTGGTGAGCCACTTGACGGGCGAGATCCCGAGCAGGCCCAGCGCTCGGTTGGCGATGCCAGCGTCGGCGTCGAAGATCCACAAGAACAGCAAGCCCACGCTGACCCACGACACGACGTAGGCGCTGAACACGGCGCTACGAGCCAGCGCGGCGATGCGGCCGGGGCGGTGCACGGCCAGCGCCAGCGCCAGGCCAAGCACGAGCGAGCCCGAGACGACCAGCGAGCTTATCAAGAGCGTGCTGCCGAGCGAGCTCACCAGCTCGCCGGAGGCGATGATCGCGCGGTAGTTAGCGAAGCCGACGAAGCGCGGCGGCGTGAGCAAATCCCAATCGAAGAAGCTGGTGTAGAGCGCGCTCACCAGCGGGTAGACGAAGAAGACCCCCAGCGCGAGCAAGAGCGGCGCGAGCAGCCAGTACGGCTGACTCGGAGTCGTGGGCTTCAC
>JAEYOT010000944.1 GCA_023411445.1 Pseudomonadota bacterium | reverse complement strand
CTCTGCTCGATCGTCTTGTCGAGCGCATCCCAAGCGCGCGCGCCCAGCTCCGCGCGCGAGACGGCCTTGAGCAGCGCGGCATCGCCCGGGTTGAGCTCCAAGGCGGCGGCGAAGGCTTCGCGCCCCTCGCGGCGTTGGCCCAGGCGATCCTCCAGCAGGCGACCTTTTTCATAAAGCAGCGCAGCGCGCGCCGGCGCCGAACGCGTGGCGGCGATCTGCGCGTCGAACAGGGGCACGGCGGCGCCGTAGTCGCCCTTGGTCAAGAGCAGGCGACGCAGCGCGCGGATGCTGGGTACGTGCCCGCTGTTGTCCAGCAGCGCCTTGCGGTAGTGCCCGATCGCTTCCTCTGGTTTGTTGAGCACGGACTCGCACAGGCGGCCGCACTCGAAGCGGATGCGCGCTCGCGTCGCCGGGTGCTGCTTGCCGGACAGCTCGGCCTCGGCGCGCTTGAGAAAGGCCTCCGCGCGCGTGGTCTCGTCCTCGGCGGGGGGCTTCACCTGCAGGTCCACCCGCACCCGGGTGGTGGCGGCGAGCGTGAGCTCAGGCCGCGCCACGGTCTCTTGATGAGCCAGCGTGGTGATGACCGGCTCTTGCGGTACGAGCGGTAGCGGTGGCGGCGCGACCGGAACCGCGGACGCGGCGGCAGGCTTCGGGGCAGCTGCCTTCGGGCTCGAGCCGGGATCCGACTTGGGCTCGGGCGCTGACGAGGTCCGGACGGGCAGCGCGGGCGGACGGGGCAGCGTCTTGCGCACGGGCGGAGGCGTGGACGTGGCATCGCCTGCTGGCGCGTCCGCTGCTGGCGGAACCGGCAGCTTCGATCGCACCGGCGGCGGAGGCGGCTCCTTGGACCGCACCGGCGGCGGTGGCGGGTTGCTCGCCTTGGCAGGCCCTGGTTTGGCAGCAGGGTTGCTGCGAACCGGAGGAGGTGGCGGAGCAGAGCGCCCGGCACCAGAACGGGGTGAGGCTGCGCTCGGTTTCTTCATCGATTCGCCTTCGTCTGCCATACGCGGGAAGACGAGCTTAACACGCTTGGCGCGCCGCTTGGCTCGAGCGGAACCACTGGGAATTCCAGACTTTTTCAGGTAATTTTTCCCTCGTCCCCCGGCGGCCTAGGCCGTGCTATCACCCGCCGCCGTGCCCGACGCCCCTCGCCTCCTCGTGATCCGCGCTGTCCGCGCGATCGACCCAGCTCGCTCTCTCGACGCCACGGTGGACGTCACGATCGAAAATGGAGTGATCACGCGCGTCGGCGCCGGCGCGGCTGCGGCGGTCGCGGGCGCCGAGGGTGCGCGCGTCATCGAGGGCGCGGGGCTCTGGCTCCTGCCCGCGTTCGTGGACATGCACGCGCACCTGCGCGAGCCGGGCCAGGAGTACAAAGAAGAGATCGCCACCGGGCTCAACGCCGCAGCGGCTGGCGGCTACGCGCACGTGTGCGTGATGCCGAACACGCGCCCCGTGAACGACACGCGCGCCGTCACTGAGTTGATGCTGCGCCGCGCGGCGGAGCACGACGGCGCCTCGCTCCACCCGATCGCCGCCGTCACCCTGGGGCAAAAGGGTAAGGACCTCACGGAGATGGCGGAGCTACGCGACGCCGGCATCGTCGGCGTCAGCGATGATGGCGTCTGCGTGATGAACAGCGCCGTGATGCGCCGCGCGCTGGAGTACGCGAAAAACTTCGATATTCCGGTGATCCAGCACGCGGAAGATCACGATCTTACCGCGGGCGCGGAGATGCACGAAGGCAACGTCTCCGCCCAGCTCGGCCTGCGCGGCTGGCCCCGCGTCGCGGAGGACGTGATCATCGCGCGCGACGTGCTGCTCACCGAGTACACGCGCGCGCGCTACCACGCCGCGCACGTCTCCACGCTCGGCGCCGTGCGCATCCTGGGCGAGGCAAAATCGCGCGGCATCGACGCCACTGCTGAGGTGACGCCCCACCACCTGCTGCTCACGGACGCCGCCGTCATCGGCTACGACACCGCCTGCAAGGTCAACCCGCCGCTGCGCGAGCCCGAGGACGTCGAAGCGTTGAGGCGCGCGCTGGCCGACGGCACGATCGACGCCATCGCGACTGATCACGCCCCGCACTCGCCGCTCGAGAAAGACTGCGAGTTCGCGGAGGCCTCGCCCGGCATGATCGGGCTCGAGCTGTGCTTCGGGCTGCTGCTGGGCCTGGTGGGGCAATCCGGCATCACCCTCCACCGCCTGCTGGATGCCCTCTCCACCCGCCCGGCCCGCATCATCGGCGTGGAGCCACCTACAATCCGCGAAGGCGCGCGCGCGGAGTTGACTCTGGTGGATCCAGGCGCACGTTACCGCGTCGAAGACATGACCCTGCGCTCGAAGAGCCGCAACACCCCCTTCATGAAGCACGAGATGAACGCAAAGATCCTGATGACGCTGGCGCGAGGCAAGGTCGTGTTCGACGCAGTAGGTGGCGCATGAGCAAGCGGCGCGCCTACCTAGCCCTCGCGGACGGGACCATCTTCGAGGGTCGCGCTCACGGTAAAGACGGCACCACCACCGGCGAGGTCGTGTTCACGACGGGCATGACCGGCTACCAAGAGGTGCTGACGGATCCTTCGTTCACCGGCCAGCTCGTCACGATGACGGCGCCCCAGATCGGCAACACCGGCATCAACGCCGAAGATCCGGAGAGCGTGAGCTCCAAGCCGTCGGCAGCGGGCTTCATCATCCGCGACGCCAGCCCGGTGGTCTCCAACTGGCGCGCGCAAGAGAGCCTGGACGAGTACCTGGCCCGCCACGGCGTGGTCGCCATCAGCGACGTGGACACGCGCCGGCTCACTCGCTACCTCCGCGACAAGGGCTCGCAGAACGGAGCCATCGGCACCGAAGATCCGGCGACGCTCGTGGATCGCGCCAAGGCCGCCCCGCCGATGGAAGGCTTGGACCTGGTATCGCAGGTGACGCCGAAGGCGCCCTACCAGTTCGACGAGAGCCGCGGCAGCGAATGGCAGACCGAGCTACGCGACGGGCACGAGCCGCCGCCCTCCGCGCGCCAGCAAGAGTACCGCGTGGTGGCGGTGGACTACGGCGCCAAGCGCAACATCTTCCGCTGCTTGACGGACGCGGGCTGCAAGGTCACGGCCGTTCCTGCCGGCACCAGCGCAGAGGACATCCTGGCGCTCAGTCCGGACGGCGTGTTCCTGTCCAGCGGGCCCGGCGATCCCGCGGCCCTGCCGTACGCGGTCAAGACGATCCAAGAGCTGCTCGGCAAGAAGCCGATCTTCGGCATCTGCCTCGGCCACCAGCTGCTCGCGCGCGCGCTCGGCGGCACCACCTACAAGCTCAAGTTCGGTCACCGCGGCCTGAACCAACCGGTGAAGGATCTCACCACTGGCCGCGTCGAGATCACCACGCAAAACCACGGGTTCGTCGTGGATCTGGACTCGCTCAAGGGCATCGCGGAGTCCACGCACGTGCACTTGAACGATGGCACGAGCGAAGGCTTGATCGCCAAGGCGCACAAGGCCTTCAGCGTGCAGTACCACCCGGAGGCCGCCGCCGGCCCGCACGACGCGCTGTACCTGTTCGACCGCTTCCGGCGCCTGATGGACGCGCGATGAGCAACAAGACGATTCACTTCGTCAGCCTGGGTTGCCCGAAGAACCGGGTCGACAGTGAGGTGATGCTGGGCGTGGCGGAGAAGGCTGGCTACAGCCACGTCTCCGATCCCGAGCAGGCGAGCGTGATCGTCGTGAACACCTGCGGCTTCATCGACGCCGCGAAGAGGGAGTCGATCGAGACGATCCTTTCGCTCAGCCAGCACAAGGGAGGCTCCTGCGAGAAGCTGGTGGTCTCCGGCTGCCTGAGCCAGCGCTACCCCACCGAGCTTGCCAGCGACTTGCCGGAGGTCGATCACTTCTTGGGCTCGAGCGACATGCTCAAGCTGGAGACGGTGCTCAAAGGCCAGGCCGAGCGCGTGCTGGTGGGTAACCCAGCGGACTGGGTGGTGAGCGCGGCGGATCCGCGACGTGTGAGCACGCGCGGCCGCAGCGCCTACGTCAAGATCGCCGAAGGCTGCAATCGCACGTGCGCCTTCTGTGTCATCCCGGAGCTCCGCGGCAAGCAGCGCTCGCGCAGCGCGGACGACGTGGTGCGCGAGGTGGAGGAGCTTTCGGCGCGCGGCGTGTTGGAGGTCAACCTGGTGTCGCAAGACACCGTGTCCTACGGGCGCGATCTCAAGGATGGGACGAGCCTGACGTCGCTCGTCAAGCGCATCGCGGACGTGCCCGGCCTACGTTGGGTGCGCCTGTTCTATCTCTACCCAGAGAAGCTCGACGACGAGCTGATCGAGCTCATCGCTACGCACCCCAAGATCGTCAAGTACGTGGACATGCCGCTACAGCACGCCGCGGACGGCATGCTGCGGCGCATGCGCCGCGGTCACGGCGGCAAGCGCCTGTACGACTTGGTAGAGCGCCTGCGTCAGCGCATCCCGGATCTGGTGTTTCGTACTGCCTTCATCGTCGGCCACCCGGGCGAGACGGAGCAAGAGTACGAGGAGCTGCTCAGCTTCATCCGCTTCGCCGAGTTCGACCGCGTGGGCGTGTTTCAGTACTCGGACGAGCCCAGCGCCCGCGCTTACGCGCTCGCCGACAAGGTGCCGCCCAAGGTGGCCGCCGCTCGCGCCAAGAAGCTGATGAGCATCCAGCGCAAGATCAGCCAGAAGAAGCTACGGGCGCTGATCGGCCGGGAGCTCACGGTGCTGGTCGAAGGCCCCAGCGAAGACATGGAGCTGGTGATGGTGGGCCGCCATGCCGGGCAAGCGCCGGACATCGACGGGGTCGTGTACCTCTCCGGCGGTCCGACCGGCATCGAGGCGCGCCCTGGCGAGCTTCGCACCGTGCGCATCGAGTCCGCCACGGACTACGATTTGCTCGGTGAGCTGACGCAGGAAGACGCGATCGCGTTCCCAACGCCGCGCAGGCCGAGCTCTTCCACGCCGCTCGCGCATCGCTCGAGCGACGGCCGGCGCATCTCGCTGCGTACGGTGTGAGCCGTCACGGCTCCGGGACGATGACCTGCACGGTCGGCGACTCGTCCGCGCCGAGGATGTACCAGACCTCGAGCACGTCCCCCGACTGCGCCTCGATCTTGAAGTCGTAGAAGGCGGACTCGCCCGTCACC